>CAYHJH010000174.1:0-4153 GCA_964356605.1 uncultured Anaerolineaceae bacterium | reverse complement strand
CCAGTCCCTTCGTACAGGTCATTGATCTTGCCATCCCGGAACCACTTCTCCAGCAGGTGTTCGCGTGAGTAGCCCATCGGCCCCAACAGCTCAACCGCCTTCTGGGTGATCCTCACCACCGCATCGCCGGCTTTGATCTTGGACATGGAGGCCTCCGCCTTGATCGGCACCCGCTCGTCGACCATCCAGACCGCCCGGATGGTGAGCAACCAGGCCGAGCGAAGCATGACCTCCATGTCGATCACTTCTCGCTCAAGGTTGGTCATGCGACTGCGGGGCAGGCCATACCGGACTTCGATCCCGTGTTCGGACAGCTTCTCCTTCAAGAACTCCAAGGCGGCGCGGGCGATCCCGAGCGCCGAGGCCGCCACCAGCGGGCGGGTCGCCTCGAAGGTCCGCATCACGCCCTTGTAGCCCTCGGTTGTTTTTTTCTCCTCTTCCAGCTTCCCGAGCATGTTCTCAATCGGCACCCGGCAGTTCTGCAGCACGATGGACGCGGTATCGCTGGAGCGGATGCCGAGCTTCTTTTCGATCTTGGTGACCGTGCAGCCAGAGGTTCCGGCCTCTACGACGAAGGAGCGGATGCCCTTTCGACCGGCCGACGGGTCGATCGTCGCCCAAACCACTACGAAGCCGGGCGTGTCGACCAAGGACTTGTGGCCCCCGGTGACGAAGATCTTCTCCCCGTTGAGCACCCACTCGTCGCCGTCCCGAGCCGCGGTGGTTTTGATCGCGGCCGTGTCGGAACCGGCCTGCGGCTCGGTGATGGCCATGGCGGAGAAGACCGGTTTATCATCCTGGAACCGCGCCAAGAACCTGGCTATTTGTTCCGGTGTGCCGGCGGCGGCGACTGCCGCCGCCCCGAGCCCGCCGCGGGGCGTACACAGGTACAGGCCCGCGTCGCCCCAGGACAGCACCTCCACATAGTGGGCCAGTCGCTGGTAGTCCTGCCGGACCTCCCCATCCTCCCCCGATTGGCTGGGAGCCATGGTCATCCCACCGGCGGCCCTAAGCACATCATGCATGAAGTTGATGTAGTCCCAGGGGATCTCGTGTTCGTGGTCGTCGAAGTAGCGGGCGGCCGGCCGCATCATCTCGGTGGCGACTGAGTCAATCATCGTGACAGTCTGCCGGATCGATTCGGGGACGTCGAAACTGATCATGGCAAATTCCCTCCCCTGCTCACACCATTGCCAGCCCGGTGAAGGTCGAGAAGCCTCGTCCATCTCGCATCCAACGCTCTACCGGATGCTCCCGGATGTACCCGTGGCCGCCGAGGATCTGAACCGCCCGATCGGTAACCAGCATGGCCGTATCGGCGGCGCCAGTGAGCGCGAGGTAGGCGGCCTTGGAGGCGTCCTTCCCTTGATCGAGCTGCCAGGCCGCCTCCCACACCATTAATCGAGCGCCGTCGATCTCGGTCGCCATCTCGGCCAGCATGAACGCAATGGCCTGCTTCTGGGCGATGGGGCCGCCGAAGGCCTCCCGCTGCTTGGCATATTCCAACGCGTACTCGTGGGCGGCGCGGCTGACTCCAATGGCCAGGGCTCCCATTGCCACATGCAGCGAGGCCAACACCTGCGAAAAAGCAAACTGTGCCAGGCGGGCCTCCGCCGGGATCCGCACTCCCTCCAGTCGGACTTCATACAGCGGCAAAGCCTGCACTCCGAGCAGCTTTTGCCGCTCGCCGATTTGCAGGCCTACAGACTCGCGCGGCACGACAAAGGCTTGTGTGTTGCCGTCCAGGTTGGCGAATACGAGGAGTTTCCTTGCCTGAGGGGCGAAGGGCACGAAGGTTTTCACTCCGGAGAGGATGAAAGTGCCGTTGATGGCCTCGGCGGTAGTTCGCATCTCGCCGGGGTAGAAATCAAATTGGGGTTCCAGGAACGCGGTCCCATATGGGTGCCACTCGGACTCGATGATCGGAGGAATCAGGTCTCTCTTTTGGTGCTCGCTGCCGCCCAACAGCACAGGCAAGACGAAGGTTCCCGGCATCAGCACGGCGAGCGCACCGGCCAGGTCACCCCAGGCCAGCGCCTCGGCCGCAAGGGCTCCAGTCACCGCGGAACGGTCACCAAAACCGCCATAGGCCTCCGGCACGCTGGCCTGGAGCAGCCCGAGCTCCCAGCCCTTCGTGATCAGCGCCTGGGGCAGCGCTCCGTTCTCATCTGCCTCGTGGGCGGCCGGCCGCATGTCGTGAGCGGCAAAGCGCTGAACCGTTTCGATCAGCATCCGCTGTTCTTCCGTTGGTTCAAACCCGTACATTTCGCGCTCCATTCTGGGAACGGGCCGCGGTGAGTTCCGGAAGCTGATAGGCCCCATCTCGCACGCTCTGATAGCGAATCGGTGTGCCGTCGGCCCGTTCAAGCAGCTCCAGGTCTTCAACCCCCAAGTACCCACGCTGCTGCAAGTACTCAACATAGGCGCCCGCCTCTTCGAGTGCCAGCAGTCGATGGTATCCCGCGGCGTGGCCGAAGAGGTCGTGCGCAATCTCGGCAATCGTGCGCGGGGTGTCGGCGAGTTCGAGCACCCGCCGCAATCGCTGGCTGGACAGCTCCCAGATCTCGCCTACCCGGCCATCCAGATCACTGAACGGCGCGTTGTGCCCACCCAGCACCAACCGAGAGCGCTCGGCGAATGGTCGGGTCCGCTTCAGGGAGTCGAGGTAGTGGCCCAAGCCCGTATTGAGAGTCAGGCGCTCTGGTGCGACGTGGGGGCTGATCTCCGCCAAGATGTGGTCCCCCGAAAGCATGACCTCGTCAATCAGGATCAGCACCTGACCTGGAGAGTGGCCGGGGACATGGACGAACTCGAGCGGACCGAGCTGCATCCCGGCCGCTTCGAAGGTGAATTCGACCGGCATCGAGGCGTAGAGCTGTTTGCCGAGCCGATAGAGATCCATGAGGTCTTCCAGTTCTTCCGCGCTCACGCCGGTCTCGGCCAGATATTGATTCAGGCGGCCGGCGACAGTGGCCAAGCGTTCCTCGTAGCCGGTCAACACTCGACGATCGAGCTCGTGGATACCAATTGGCGCCTGGGTGCGTTCGCGCACATACGGCAGGCCCCCGAAATGGTCGATGTGGGCGTGGGTGATCAGGATGTGCGTCAGGTCTGACCATCCGACGCTTTCGGCGTATTTCGTGCGCACGGCCTGCAGGCCGGCCTCCAGCTGCTCGTTCGAGTCGCCGAAACCGGAGCCGACATCGACCAAAGCAACGATCTCATCGGTGATCAGCAGATGAACGTAGCCGTACAGTTCGGGAAACAGGTACAGGGGGATGCGGTAGATCCGTGCTCCACCGCGCGTGATGAAAGCTTCCACTTCGAAATTCATGCCGCTTTGGAGCTCCGCTCCAGTCCGGCCAGGAAAAGCTCGGCAAACTGATCCGCCAGCTTGGCAGGGCGCAGCCGACCACCCTCCCGGTACCAGGTGATCAGCCAGTTCTGTACGCCCAGCAGGGCGAAGGTCACGACCGCCACGTCCATTGGCTTGAAGCGACCCTGGTCGATTCCCTCGCGGACGATCTGCCGCCACAGGGCCTCAAAGCGATCGCGGCGGGCGACGTGGCCGGCGCGAAGACCTGGCTCGAGGCTGCGGTGCTCAAGCAGCATGACCGCGGCCAGATCCGCGTTTTGGGTCATGCGCCCGATATAGGTCTGCATGGCTTTCCGCAGCTTTTGGTCAGCTGGGAGGTCTGACGCGACGATTGGCTGAAGATCGCCGATGAGAACGGCTAACGCCCTGTCCAGGATTTCGAGCAGGATCTCCTGCTTGCTGCGGATGTGGTGGTAGAGGCTGCCCTTCTGGAGCTGAACCGAATTGGCGATGTCCTGCATCGAAGTGGCATGGTAGCCCTTCTCGCGAAAGATCTGCGCCGCGGAGAGAATGATGTCTTCTCGCTGCATGGGACTGTTGGCGGAGCCGAGGATTACAGCACTTCTCGGCGAGGCAATTCCTACCAAACGGTCGGTTGGGGAATCCTATCACAGGTCCCAATCGAGAGTAAACGGCACTACGATGGGTTTTATGGCTATGCGAATGACTGTCGGTATTTTAGGAGGTCAGGCGGGGCGGAAAATGGCTTTGGCGCTGCTCTGGGAGCTTGCTGAAAAACGTGCCGTCACCCCCTCACCCCCTACCCCCTCTCCGCGC
>CAYHJH010000173.1:1739-4154 GCA_964356605.1 uncultured Anaerolineaceae bacterium | reverse complement strand
TCTGCAGCCAGGCAGGCAGGTTTGGGTTCACGGCTTTCGGCCGGCAGTTGGTCTAATGAGTGGGGCTGCGCTCTGTCAGAGACTCGAGGTGGAGCAAGACCTCCGACAGGCGCTCAGGCAGCTCGAGGTCTAGCGCGCTAGAAGGTTCGAGCCGATGCAGTTCATCGACTCGTCCTTTCAAATCGATCAGTCGCCGCTTGAAACGGTCGAGCAGTTCGTAACAGCGATAGCGGCCGGGCAGTCTTCCATCGCTCCAGACCTCAATCAGCTCTTCAATCACGTCCTGGCTCAGGCTGAAGGCCCGCAGCTGGCGCTCGCGGGTGAGGTGTTCGGGTGCGGCCAACCGCCGGGCTCGTAGTTCGTCGCGGGCGACTCCGGTCAGCGTCTGCCCAGCTGCGACTTCCAAGTCGGTTGATTGGATCTGATCATCCCGTACTTCCCAGGTTCCAACCCCAAGCCAGACCAATTCCAGCCCAAGGTCCCGGAGCCGCTGACGGCGCTCGGGAGTGTGAAAGCTCTCGGTCAGTTGGCGTCGGGGGATGTGCACGCTGGTCGGGCGCGAAGTGTGGCGGTCCGTCGGCTCCTGCGGCAAGGCCAGAAATTCCTCCAGCGTCCGTCCGGCGACAAAGGCCTCCAGCTCTTGCCGCGCCAGGGCTGGAAGTTTCTCCGTCCAATGGCTGAGGCCATCCACGTCGACCTGTCCCCCGTAGGCCAGGCTGAGCACGCTTCTAGCGTCAGCCGGGTACGGACTGCCCGGACTGCGCTGCTCCCCTCCGTATGCACGGAAGACAATCTGAACATCGCGGGCGTAAACCACGATTCCGTCTTTTGTGACCGTTCGTACCTCGTCAAGCTGGCGCAGTTGATCTCGCAGGTCGATCACTGCGCGCACGCGTTCGAAACCTCGGATGAAGAACGCCGAGTGGTCGCGGGTCGGGCCATAGATTCGCGGCTGGCCATCGATGGTCTCGAACACGGCCGCAAACCCCAGATGCAAGTTCAGGTACCCTGGGCCGCCAATCCGAAGCAACGGATTGGATTGATCGAGCGATTCCATTTGACCGCGATCGATAGTAAGCACCGGATAGGAGAGGCCGAACACCGAGCCCAACAAGTATCGGTACGCGATGCCGGGGGACTCGAGCTCGAACAGATCAGCAAGATAGGAGGCCCCCAGGTGGAGCGCGAGCAGCCCCGCCATTAAAACTGGGAAAACGAAGGCAAGCACCCACGGGCTGAAAAAAGAGGTCACGACGGCTAACAGGACGCCGAACAGGATAGGCAATCGATCGACGGTCTCTGCCGGGATCAGCGGCGGGAAGTTTGCCAAGAGCGTAACGAGGAACCAGTACACGACCACAACTGAGATCGTGAGCGCGAGCCGGAGCCTTCCTCCCACCCGACCTCGATCCAGAAGCATCCCGATCGGGAGGATACGGGAATGCCGTCCAATCGGTGTGCTCTGTGGGGATGACATGCGAGCCATCAGCTTTCGCCGCGCGGCAGGCAATCCGGATCGCGGGTCTTGACCTGCTCCAGGACCGCGCGCACCCGGCCGGCCAGGTGTGCGAGACGCGGCTCTTCCGGACAATACGCGGCCGCGTCTTCCAGAACCAGAATCAAGGTGTCGCGCTGGCTGGGCGTTGGTTCGAGTTGAAGCTGCTGGCGTAGTTTGTGGGTGAGCCGGGTGAGCAGGCGGGCGCCGGCCTGCGCCTCACCGCGGCGTGCGGCCTCCCGCAACTGTGCCTCCGCTTCAGCCAGCTGCCTGTGGACTGGGCCGGCCCAGTCGTCGAACCAGCCCTGCAGCCGCTCCGCCTGAATTTCCTCCGGCAGCTCGAGATCTTCGATGGAGACGTCCAATACTTGGATCCCCCGCTCCCGCAGCAGGCGGGTCTCCGCGCGAGGCTCGTGGCGATCCATTCCGGAGGACAGCCGATCATGAACTACCGCAGCGATCTCGGCCAGGGTGGCCGATGGATGGTCCAGGAAATCCCCGAGATCTCGCTCTTTGACGAGCTCTCGCCAGATCTCGACCACCAGGCGCAGTGGAAGTTCGCTCCAAGGGAGACCGTCTGCCCCGGCGATCACTTTGCCGTAGGCAGCAGCCTGCAGGGCGGGTGCTGACGGGTAGATCGGCGGGGGGTCCGCGATCATTCCTCGGTTGAACCGAGGCTTGCGCTCCAGCACGAAGGTCACCCGAAGTGAGGCGGACACCGGGATTCCGTCGCGGGTCACTGCCATCGCGCTGACTTCCGCTGGAGTGGCCGGGGTGCCGGCGGGTGGTGGCGAGCTCTCAAGGCTACGCTGTTGGCGACGCAGGTCCAGTCCCTCCGCCAGCCGCTCGCCCGGCGCGGTGAAAGCCAGCTGGCCGGGCAGGATGGTTCGGGTGAAGTCTCGATCGGTCCGCAGCACTGC
>CAYHJH010000173.1:0-1639 GCA_964356605.1 uncultured Anaerolineaceae bacterium | reverse complement strand
TGAGCCTGACCGTCTTTGACGAATGTGACCGTCCCCCGCTCCCCCAGCGTGTAATTGAGCAACCGGCTGACCACTGCTTTCCGGCCGGCAGGATCCCGGACCGGCAGTACGAATTGGGCGATCAGGGCAAGCGTCAGAAAAAGCGCTACGAGAGCAAGCAGGAAGTGGGCACTCAGCAGCTGCAAGAAACGGGGAATGCCATCGGCGACCCAGAGCATGAGTGCTAGGTAAAGGACTGCCAGGAAAAACCCCAGCCGCGACCCCTGCTGCCGGAAGAGCCGCCTTCGCCGCATAGGGCCGGGATTGTATATCAAAGGAAGAAGCGGGAAAACTCAGGGCTTGCCTTGCCGGGCTTGAAGGGATACTCTAAGGATACGGAACCACATTCACGATGTAAGCTTCGAGATAGCGATGATGGTCACCCGTCAGTCCGAACTGCTACGCGTTCTCGGCCAGATGGCCGACGAGCTGCCTTCCCCGGAATGGGTCGCGCTGGTCGACAACGATGGCCTGATCGTGGCCTGCATCCCCGAGCAGCCGGCGATCGAGCAGGAGAGCATCTCGGCCATGACGGCAGCCTCGGTGATCATGGGCGAGCGGGTGTTGGGGGAGATCGACGGGGGTCAGATGCGCTACACCAGCATCGCCGGCTCCCGCCGCCAGCTGCTGACGGTGATGCTCAGTCGAGACCGGCTGCTCGCGCTCGGGCTGGGCCCCGAGGTGCCGGCGCAGGCGACATTCTCCGCCCTGACCCGCTGGGTGCCTGAGATCTTGACGGTGCTGAAGCGCAGCTTCGTGGTGAGCTGATCGATCCCACACCGCGCCGGCAGGCGCGGATTCAACAATTTCATCCACGGACCTCTCAGCTAGATAGAACTCACGACACAACCCGATTTCCTGCTGAGGGCGAGCAGGATGCACCTTGTCTTCGTGCTTGGTCACGTAACGAGGATGTGCCGGCGGGCAGGTCGTGAGGGGGACGCTTCCTTGTCCCGCGCCCTTGAGCCTCAGGGCGCGAAAAGACCGGACCCTCGGAGTCCGGTCGCGCAGATAGTTACTTTCCCAGGTTCACTCGTCGGGGGTGGAATCTTCCTCAAAAAAGTCCTTGAAGATCTCCAGCCGGCGTTCTTCCTGGGGATCGTTGCTCAGGCCCCGCAATTCGCGCCGGCTTGGGCCTCGGCCGACGACTTGGGGTAACTGATCCAGGATCCCGAGCCTTAAGAGGGCGAAGAAGACGACTGCCAAGCTCAGGGCGAAGATGGCCAGCATTTCAAGCGGTCCAGCAAGACGATTATATCCCAGACTTATCGAGGGGCGGCTGCCGCGCCCTATTCTGTTGCTGTAATCCTGATCGGCGCGCAAAGCTTCCTGATTCGCCGCCAGTCCGGAGGTCCGATTGAGAGGCGGAATGTTCTCGAGTATGATCGAGCCAGGACTACGAGCGCTGCGGAATTCGGTCCCATGATCACATTCGATCAGACGCTGGATGCAGTCGAGCGGATCTATAAGAACTTGAAGTCGGTCGAGGAGATCGACGGTCAGATCGACCATGTCCGGGCCAACCTGGCGGACTTCGCGATCATGCTCGAATACGCACATAAGAAGGAGTTCACCAGCGCCGAGGAGGCCCTTAAGTACA
>CAYHJH010000172.1:0-4199 GCA_964356605.1 uncultured Anaerolineaceae bacterium | reverse complement strand
CACTGCAGCATGATGCGCTGCACGCCGGCCTCTTCGAACCGGCCAAGCTGGTCCACCACCTGGGAGGGCATGCCGGCGATCATTCCCTGACGTTGAAGTTGGTCTAGGGTTTGACCCCGGGCCTCCGCCTTTCGACTTGCGTCGGCCTCATCGACCGAGAAGAACGTCCCGGTCATGAGCGAGCGTCGAACTTCCCCTGGCCCGCGATCGCGTTCTGCTAGGAGCTGATCCAACCGAGCATTGAGCTTGGAAAAGCCCTCGGCAGAAACCATCACGCAGTTCCACTCCTCGGCGTACCTGGCTGCCAGGGGCAGGGTGCGCTTCCAACCTCGCCCGCCGATGCGGATCGGCGGCCCGCCGGGGCGCGCCGGTGGCGGGAAGAGGGAGGCCTCCTCCAGCTGGAAATGCTCACCCGAGAAACTCACCGGCTGCTGTTCTCGCAGCAGCCGGTAGACCACTTGGACGCCTTCCTCAAATCGATCGAAGCGCGGCCCCGGCTCCATCAGATCGAACCCAAACTGGGTGTGCTCGCGATCTTGCCAGCCAGCTCCGAGCCCCAATGTGAGTCTGCCGCCCGAGAGATCATCGACGTCTTTGGCCATTCGGGCGGTGAAAACCGGGCTGCGAAAAGATATCGGCGTGACCAGCGGGCCGAACTCGATCCGGGTCGTGTTGTCGGCAAGCCAGGCCAACGACACCCACAATTCCAGGGAGTCGATATCCGGCGGGCGCATGTTGGTGAAGTGGTCGGATCGATACAACCCGACGAATCCCAAATCCTCCGTCGCCCTGGCGATTCGCTTCCATCTGGCCCAATTCAGCCCATTCTGACCTTCAATCATGATGGCGACTTCGATCACGAGCTTTTCCTCTGGATCTAGAACTTGTGGATCTGCAGGATCTTGCGTTCTTTCTCAGTCACCACCTGCGCGACGACTTCGATATAGGGGGCCAGAGTCGAATGGGCCAGCTTGCGCT
Organism: uncultured Anaerolineaceae bacterium; assembly: GCA_964356605.1. GTDB lineage: Bacteria > Chloroflexota > Anaerolineae > Anaerolineales > E44-bin32 > JADFRG01. The sequence continues at coordinate 3,221 of CAYHJH010000172.1, read as the reverse complement.
TGAGCAGCTCGTCCACCTGGAAGATCCCGGCCGAGTTGTTGAGGGTGATGTCTATCCGGACCGGGTGCTCTTCGCCCTTCTCGATCTTCACCGCTTCTACGGCTTGCGCGGACACCGAGTGGATGTTGACCTCGCCGGCCTCGAATGGGATGCGCGATCGTCCCTCAGTCATGTCCAGCGCGTCGGCGACCTTCAGCACGCCGGCCTCGATCGTCAGCGGCCGGACATCCCAGCGGTGGGCGATCACGGCGTGCAGCACTTCGGTCACCATGGTGGTCAGAGTTGGCTCTTCATATTGGTGGCCCAGCAACTGTCTGGCCTTGGGATAGGCCAGGATCAGGCTGTAACTCTCGTGGTTGTCGCGGTGGACCGCCATGCCGATGTCGTGTAAGCAGGCTGCCGTCACAACTACAACTTCGGCATCCTCCCCGGCCAGGCCGTAGTCGGCGACTATGCTGGGTTGCACGCCGGCTTCAACCAGCAGCCGCAGGATCTTGACGCACGCGTTGGCGACGATCTGGATATGGACCGGTCCATGATCGCTCATTCCAAGCCGGCGGACCGCATTGTTGTTCGCCGCTTCCCAGAGCTGGGCGAGTTCCCGATCCTGGTTCACTGCTGACAGCAGTGTCTTAAGCTTCTGATTCCCTTTGGTGCTGACCTTCAAGGTCTCCCCTCCAATTCCACCGCGATTCCTTCGGCCACCGATTCAGCAAGCAGCTTCCTCAAGGCAGGTATGGCCTCTTGCATCGCCCGCTCCCCAGCCCGAATGATCTCTGGAATGTGGCGGAAGCCAGAAATGGTCGTGATCGCGGCCGGAATTGGCGGACGCAGGACGATCTCCGGTCTGATCTCGCGGATCACCCACTCGGTCTGCTGGGTGATCATGATGGAGAACGAGCGCCACAAGTGCTGGCTGATGGCGGGCATGCGGCTGCGTTTCCATGAGACTTCATCTCGAGGATCGGAGGTGACATCCACCGCGACGATGACCCCAGCACCCATACTCCGTGCCAGACTCAGTGGCAAGTTTTCAAGCACCCCGCCGTCGACAAGCAGCTGTTCGCCCTTGCGGACCGGTTCGAATACGCCGGGCAGGGCGATCGTGGCCTTGATTGCGGCTAGCAAGTTTCCCGAATCGAGCGTGACCAACTCGGCGGATCTGAGATCCACGGCGGCCAGCGAGAGTGGAATGGGTAGCGTCTCAAAGTTCTCGTGCGGTTTCAGGAACTCCCGCAAAAACCGAGCCAAACCCTCGATTTTCAGCAGACCATGGCGCGGGAGTCCCAGCCGTGCAAGCCGCAACATCTGGCCCAGTTTGCTGAGTCTGCCGGCCTGTAGCTCCATTTCATCGGGCGTCCTTCCCGCGGCGTAGCCGGCGGCCACCAGCCCGCCCATGCTGGTGCCGGCCAGGTAGGAGGGGCGAATTCCTTCCCGATCCAGGACACGCAAGACACCGATGTGGGCCAAGCCGCGGGCAGCCCCGCCGCTTAGCGCCAGACCCAACTGCTCTGTCATTCTGTTAGGTCACTTTCAGGCGGTTGCCTTTCCAGTGCGATGTAGTGGAGGAGGTTGGCGTATTGTATCCCGGCAAGCCGAAGCCCAACCCGGTTGCAGGAAGTGTTAAATCTCGCAGACCTTCTCAGCTACCGAGCGCGCCGGTCGACACTTCGTCGGCCAAGGGAGAGGATTCCCTATTGTGATAGAATGTACATAGTTTCTTAAGGCCGGCTTCTAATAATTCCGTTTCCCAATTCCTGGCGCTGAATGCCATCTGAATACCTCCCTATTGTCATCCTGATTGTCGTGTCCACTGGACTGGCAATCTCCATCGTCGGCCTGGGGCACCTGTTCGGTCCACGCCGCCGCAGCCTGCGCAAAGGTCAGCCGTACGAGTCCGGCATGACCCCCTACGGGCCGGGCCAGCGGCGGATGCCGGTCCACTTCTACCTGATCGCGGTCCTGTTCATTCTATTCGACATCGAGGTTATCTTTCTGCTCCCTTGGGCGCTCGTGCTGCGTCAACTGGAGCTAGCCGGGTTGATTGAAATGCTGGTGTTCATCCTGATCCTGCTCGCCGGTTTCGTGTACGCCTGGAAGAAGGGGGCGCTGGAGTGGGAATAGAGCAGAAGCTCGGCAACCTCGGCGCCGTTACCACCACTCTCGAGAAGGCGGTTAACTGGAGCCGGACCCGGGCGATGTGGCCGCTGCTCTCCGGCCTGGCCTGCTGCGCCATCGAAATGATGTCGACCCAAGCCGCTGACTACGACCTCAGCCGCTTCGGAATGGAACTGATGCGAGCCAGCCCCCGCCAGAGCGACCTGCTCATCGTGGCGGGGCGGGTGAGCCGCAAGATGGCTCCGGTGCTCCGGCGGCTCTACGACCAGATGCCCGAGCCGAAATGGGTGATCGCCATGGGGGACTGCGCCGCCTGCGGTGGAGTGTTCAATAACTACGCCATCGTCCCGGGGGTGGACGAAGTCATACCGGTGGACGTTTATATTGCTGGTTGCCCACCTCGCCCGGAAGGCCTGATCCACGGCATCCTGACCCTGCACAACAAGGTCATGGGGGAGAAGTCCCTACGGGTGGAAGCGTAGCCCGAAAGCGGCCGCCCTCGGGCGAGCGCAGGATCAATCGGGTAGCCAGGCTGGTGAGCCACGACCACCCCTTGGCAGCGAGCTGGATAACCAAACAAAGCACCGATGGAAGGCCCTGACGAACTATTGCGCGAACTGACCGAGAGGCTCGGCGACCGCCTGCTGCGGGTCGATGACTTTCGGGGTCAGACCAGCCTGGTGATCCGACCGGAAGGCGTTCCGGACGCGTGCCGGGAATTGCGCGAGCGCGGCTTCGCTTTGTTGGCGGGTCTGACCGCGGTGGACTATTGGCCGGAGCAGCCGCGTTTCGCGGTGATCTACCAGTTGTATTCGCTCTCGGAGAAGCGATTTCTCGGCCTGAAGGTCCCGCTGCCAGAGGATCAGGCCGAGCTGCCGAGCGTCGAAGAATTGTTCCCCAACGCCAACTGGCACGAGCGAGAGGTCTTCGACATGTTTGGCATCCGTTTCAGCGGGCACTCGGATCTGCGCCGCATCCTGATGCCCTTCGATTGGGAAGGTCACCCCCTTCGCAAGGACTATCCGCTTGGGTATGAGGAGGTTCAGTTCAGCTTCAACTTCGACGAAATCGAGCGGCGCAAGAAGTACGCCAAGGAATAGTCC
>CAYHJH010000171.1:2720-4202 GCA_964356605.1 uncultured Anaerolineaceae bacterium | reverse complement strand
ATATCTAGTGGACCCAGTGGGATTCGAACCCACGACCTTCTCAATGCCATTGAGACGCGCTCCCAGCTGCGCCATGGGCCCTCGATCGACCAGGTGGACCTGGCGGGATTCGAACCCGCGACCTCATCAGTGCGATTGATGCGCGCTCCCAACTGCGCTACAGGCCCGCGTGGGGGGTGCGAGGATTGTACTCAATTGGCCAAATCGGTGTCAAGCCAGCGGGTTTCCTCGGCCTTTCGAGAGAGGTTTGCAGACTCAACAACCTGCTCCGGCGGACCGAGTCCTTTTCGGCGCCAACAACGCCCCATCGGTGAACCCGAGCTGGCACTGATGCAGCTTGTCATCCGCTTATAATCAACGAACCTCCCATGGACTACAAGCAACGGATCGGAAAACTCTCGAGCCTGCTGCAAGCCGAGGGGCTCGAGGCCTTGGCGGTTGAGACTGGGCCGAACCTCTTCTACCTCACGGGCCTGACCTTCCATTTAATGGAGAGGCCCACGGTGGGCCTTTTCTCGACACATGCTCCTCCCCGGCTCATTCTGCCTGAGCTCGAACGACCCAAGGCGGAGGGCGCTTCCGTGGCCTTCGAGCTCTTCACCTACGGCGAGCAAGAGGGAGCGAGCCTCAGCGCCTTCCAAGCCGGCCTCACCGGTATGGGCGCCAAAGGCAGCCGCATTGGCGTCGAGCCGCTGCAGATGCGCTTCCAGGAACTCAATCTGCTCCAGGCCTCCTCCCCCGATACTGCGTTTGTTTCGGCCAGCGGTGTGCTCGCCAGGCTTCGAATGGTGAAAGACCAATTGGAGATCGCCGCCATGCAGCGAGCGGTCGAGGTGGCCCAGCAGGCGCTAGCCCAAACCGTACCGCTGATTCGCATCGGGATGAGCGAGCACGAGTTGGCATCCGAGTTGAGCATACAGCTGCTGCGGGCAGGATCCGAGCCGGAGACGCCGTTCAGTCCCATCGTAGCCTCTGGCCCCAATTCCGCCCTCCCGCACGCGGTGCCCAGCGATCGGACGCTCGGTGCCCGGGAGCTGCTCATCCTGGACTGGGGGGCCAGGTCGGAGGGCTACATTTCGGATCTCACCCGAACGTTTGCACTTGGAGAGGTCAGCGCGGAGCTTGGCAGCATCCACCAAGTCGTGCAGGAGGCCAACGCCGCAGGGCGCGCCGTGGTCCGACCCGGTGCCCGATGCGGCGATGTCGACCGGGCCACCCGCCAGGTGATCGTCTCGGCAGGATATGGCGAGTTCTTTATCCACCGCACCGGACACGGGATCGGTCTCGAGGCCCACGAGCCCCCTTACATCCGCGAGTCTGAGCCCACTGTCTTGGAGCCAGGCATGACCTTCACCGTCGAGCCGGGGGTCTACCTGGCCGGCCGCGGGGGAGTGCGGGTCGAGGACAACCTCGTGGTCACCGAGGATGGCGGCAATAGCCTCACCAGTTACCCTCGCGAGTTACAGGTAGTCGGGTGAAAAC
>CAYHJH010000171.1:0-2620 GCA_964356605.1 uncultured Anaerolineaceae bacterium | reverse complement strand
CTGTTAGCGGAGATGCGCGAACGACTTCCGGGAATTCGCGTGCCGGTGCTGCTGATGCAATCCATCCATGATGGAGGCGTCTCGCCGGAAAATGCACGATCAATTTTCGAGCAACTTGGATCGGAGCAGAAGCGGCTGCTTTGGATTGAGAACAGTGGGCACACGATGACGGTTGAGCCCGCCCGTCAGCAGGTGTATGACTCGGCAGCCGAGTTTGTGGAACGGTTGGGGCAGCCTGCCAGCGAGTTAGTTACCGGGAGAGCTTAGCCTTCCTCCTCGTCGCGCTTAGATTGCGCGATGATCCCCTCAGCCACGTGGGACGGCACGGTCTCGAAGTGGCTGAATTCCATGCTGAAGATCCCGCGCCCTCCAGTAATGGATCGCAGCTCAGTCGTATAGCGCTGAACTTCGGCCAACGGCACGTGAGCAGTTACCACAGTCCTTCCGCGGTCGCTTTCCATACCGTGCACCCTGGCCCGGCGGGTGTTGAGATCGCCCAGCACATCGCCCATGTTCGCCTCCGGCACCATGATCCGGAGCGCGACGATCGGCTCCATCATCACCGGGGCGGCATCTCGAATTGCCAGCTTGAAGGCCTCCCGGCCGGCGATCTCAAAGGCGACCGCTTTTGAATCCACCGGGTGCTCCTTGCCGTCCGTGACGGCGACTCTAACCTTTTCCACCGGGTTGCCGGAGAGAACTCCCGCCTTCATTACTCCCTTGACGCCCTTCTCAATTGCCGGCATGAAGCTGGACGAGATCGCTCCGCCGAACACTTCATTGACGAACTCGTAATCGGAGCCCACCAGCGGCTCCACCCGCATATGAACTTCGGCAAACTGGCCGGAACCGCCTGTCTGTTTCTTGTGGCGATACATTGAGTTTCCTACCTTGGTAATCGTCTCGCGGTAAGGAACTCTTGGCACTTCCATGGTGAGCCCGACCTGGAATTTCGACTCTGCTCTGCGGATCGCCACGTCGATATGCTGATCCCCCAAGCCCTGCAGGATCGTTTGGTTAGTGCTGCCTTCTTGATGCCAGGAGAGGGTCGGATCTTCCTCGGCCAGGCGGCTCAGGACCGAGCTGATCTTGGCTGAGTCGGCCTGAGTCTTAGGGAGCACCGCGACCGAGTACAGGGCGCTGGGGTAGGCCGGCGATGGCACCGAGATGGACTTGGCCTTGTCGCACAGGGTGTCCCCGGTCTCGGTGGTATTTAGCTTGGCCACTACCCCGATGTCGCCAGCATGTAGGTACTTTACCGGAATCTGCTCCTTCCCCCGCATGAGGTGCAAGGTTCCCACGCGCTCTTCCTCCCGCCGGGCCGGGTTCCACACCCGGCTGTCGGAACTCAAGGTCCCGGAGAACACTCGCAAATAGGTCAGGCGGCCGACAAAGGGATCCGCGGTTGTCTTCCAGGCATAGGCCGCCAGCGGACCGGAGTCGGAGGCCTCCAGCGTTACCTCACCAGCCTGCCCAGCGGCCGTACGGTTCGACGCATCGGGCGGTGACGGGATGAGTTCCAGGATGGCTTCCAACAGAGGGACCGTCCCAATTCCGGCCGTCCCGGCGGTTGCGAATACGGGCACGAAACGGCCCGAACGCACTGCCTTACGAAATCCGCGAGCGACTTCCTCAGCTGTCAGGGACTCCCCTTCCAGGTACTTTTCCAGCAGCGCGTCGTCACCCTCTGCCGCCGCCTCCACAAGCGCCGTCCGACGCTCTTCGGCAGCTCCGGCCAGCTCGGCCGGGATGTCCGCCTCTGTGGTCCCTTCAGCGGGGCGAGCTTTCATCTGAAAGAGATCGATGACCCCGCGGAAGTCGTGCTTTTCGCCCCAGGGAAGCTGGACCGGGATGAAGGACACTTCGCTGGAGAGCGCGCTCAGGGTACCCAACGCGTTGCTGAAGTTGGCGTTCTCTCGATCCATCTTGCTGATGACCACGAAGCGCGGCAGCTTGAACTCGTCGCAGTATTTCCACAGCACCTCGGTTCCAACTTCGATGCCGGCCACCGAGTCCACCAGCAGGATGGCCCCTTCCGCCACCCAGAGGGCCGAGATCGCCTCGCCCACGAAATCCATGAAGCCAGGCGTGTCCAGCAGATTGATCTTATGTTCCCGGAACTCAATGGGCAGGACGCTGGTCGAGAGCGAGTGCTTGCGTCGGATCTCCTCGTTTTCGAAGTCGGAGATCGTGTTTCCCTCCTGCACCGTGCCCATCCGAGTGAGTGCCCCAGTGTGGAAGAGCATCGCCTCTCCAAGCGAGGTCTTGCCGGCTCCACCGTGGGAGATCAGGGCCAGGTTGCGTAGTGATTGAGTTGCGTATTCCTTCATCCGATGTGCTCTAGGCCATGCGGGTGAGGGATTGTAAGAGAGGGGTATGGCGATGTCAACGAGACCCGCGATGATACAATCCGCCCGTTGTCTCCCGGCCAATTCCTCAACCAGCATTCGTTCACGATCGTCGGCGGGGTGGCCCTACTTGTGCTGTCGGTCGTGCTGCTGCGCGACGGCGCTCAACCGGGAGACCTCGTCGCGCTGGGCGCGCTGCTGCTGGGGCTCGCGATCTCCTTCGCCCTCTTTAACCCAGGAAGAAGCTCCGAATCCGACTCGGAACAGATCTT
>CAYHJH010000170.1:0-4225 GCA_964356605.1 uncultured Anaerolineaceae bacterium | reverse complement strand
TAGGGCATGAGCGATCCGTTCGGCGGAATCGACAACTTCCTCAAAGACCTGCTGATCGGCTTCGGCCTCGACTCGACCTTCGTCGCGGTGATCTTGAAGCTTGCGGCCGCGGCGGTGCTGGGTGGGTTGGCGGGCGCCACCGCGATCGTGCTGATCTGGGTTGAGCGCAAGTTGGTCGCCCGGATCCAGGACCGGCTCGGCCCCAACCGAGTCGGACCGTACGGCCTGCTCCAAACCATCGCCGACGCTCTCAAGCTGCTCACCAAAGAGGTCTTGATCCCCGCCGGCGCCGACCGGTTGGTCTTCCAGATGGCGCCGCTGCTGGTGGTGGCCTCGGTGATCGGGGTCTGGGCAGTGATGCCGCTCGCCCCGGGCTTGATCGGCAGCGATGTCAATGTGGGGCTGCTCTACATCCTCTCGGTCGGCTCGATCGGGACGCTCGGCATCATGATGGCCGGGTTGTCCTCCAATAACAAGTACGCACTCCTGGGCGCCTTCCGGACCGTGGCACAGATGGTCTCCTTCATGGTGCCCCTGATCCTATCGCTGCTGATCCCGACGCTGCTGGCCGGATCGATGGGCATGGCGGACATCGTAAACGCCCAAGCGGGACTTTGGTTCATCTTCTTGGCGCCGCTGGCAGCGCTCATCTTCTTTGTCTCCTCGATTGCGGAGGTCGGGCGGACTCCGTTCGATCTGATGGAGGCCGATTCTGAGATCGTGGCTGGCTTCCACATCGAGTATTCCGGCATGGCCTTCGGCATGTTCTTCGTCGGCGAGTTCGTCCACGCTTTCACCATCTCGGCGCTGATGGCGGTCATCTTCCTGGGCGGTTGGCGCGGTCCAGGTGCCGAAGCATTCCCGCTGCTGGGCCTGGTGTATTTCCTGATCAAGACCTCGATCATGTACTTCGTGGTGATCTGGGTGCGGGCTACCTTCCCTCGCATTCGCATTGACCAGATGAACGCTTTCAATTGGAAGTTCGTCACGCCGCTGGCGCTGGTTGTATTGATGGTTACTGCGATTGTCGACAAACTGGCGATCGAATCGGGATGGCCGCGCTTCCTCGTCCATGTGATCGCCAACCTGCTCATGGTTGTCGGCACGCTCGTCATTCTGCGGACCCAGGCCGCCGCACTCCGTCGCCGCCTGGATGTCGTCCCAGAAGCTCCAGTCACCCAGCCAGAGACCGCCTGAGGTCAGCTCCACACGCGATGACGCCTGAACAACTCCTCTTCCTCGCGACAGGCGCATTCACCCTGATCGCTTCGATCATGGTCGTCACCAGCCCACGGCTGGTGCACGGCGGCCTGTGGTTAATCGCGGCGCTGGCAGGAACGGCAGTGCTGTTTGTGCTCCTGGAGAACGGCTTCCTGGCGGTGGTTCAGGTAGCGATTTACATCGACGCGATCGCGATCCTGATCATCATCGTGGTGATGCTGACCCGGGCGGTGATGAAAGAGACCGATCCGCAGATCAACCGGACCTGGCTGCTGGCCAGTCTCGCCGCGCTGCTGCTCTTCGGCGGCCTGCTGGCCATCATCGCCCAACTCGCGCCCGCCAGTCGCCCCGCGCTGGTGGAGCCGGAGGGCGGACTCGATGTCCTGGGCAAGGCGCTGGTCGACGTGGATGGGTTCATCCTGCCCTTCGAGATCGCCTCGGTGCTGCTGGTGGCAGCCCTGATTGGCGCCATCGTGGTTGCCCGGACTCCGATGCGGGGTGAGGGCGGAGACTGAGGATGAGCAGCTTGAACCTGACGCGGCGACTCAACTGATGGTCCCGCTCTCCTGGTACCTGATCCTGGCGGCCGCAATCTTCTGCGTTGGCCTGTTCGGGGTGTTGGCCCGCCGCAACGCGGTCGCCATCATCATGGGCATTGAGCTGATGCTCAACGCGGTGAACCTCAACCTGCTGGCCTTCTGGCGCTATCAGAACCCGGCCGACGTGGCCGGCCAGGTCTTCGTGATCATCGTCTTCGCCGTCGCCGCGGCCGAAGCCGCAGTCGGGCTGGCGCTGATCATCTCGATCTACCGCCGCCGTTCCACCGTGATCGCCGAAGACGTCGATCTGCTCAAGTGGTAGCCGGCATGACAGAAATTCTCACCTGGCTCATCCCGCTCCCTCCGGTCCTGGCCTTCGGACTCATCGTTCTTTTCACGCACCGCAGCAACCGGCTCAGCCACACGCTCGCCATCGGCGCCATGCTGATCTCCTGGGGCCTGGCGATGGTGGTCTTCTGGCAGGCGGTGACTACCCCCGACCTGGCCGAGCATCCGATCGCCTCATCCATCGACTGGCTGCCGACCGGGGACACGGCATTGCGGATCGGCGTGCGGGTCGACCCGGTTACGGCCGTCGCCCTCTTCTTCGTTGCCTGGACCTGCCTGGCGATCTTCCTCTACAGCGTTGGCTACCACAACTTCGGCCGCGCCCGCGATGTCAAGGATCAGGCCGGGTTCCCGCCGCACGCCGGCGGGGTCGAGCCGATGTACGCCCGCTTCTTTGCCTTCATCTCGCTTTTTGCCTTCGGCATGCTGACGCTGGTTCTGTCGGACAATCTGCTGCTGCTCTTCGTCGGCTGGGAGATCATGGGGCTGTGCTCGTATCTCTTGATCGGCTTCTGGTACGGGAAGGACACCGCCAAGGCGGCCATGGTGAAGGCCTTCATGACCACCCGAGTGGGCGACATCTTCATGCTGCTCGGCCTGGCGTACCTCTATTCGGTCACCGGGACGCTGAGCTTTCGCGAAATCTTGTTCAGCGCCGAGACGCTCGAGAGCCTGGCAGCCATGCCTTCGGTACTGGGGGCGGGGATCTCCGCAGCCGGGCTGATCGGACTGCTGCTATTCATCGGAACTGTTGGAAAGTCGGCGCAGTGGCCATTGCACGTGTGGCTGCCGGATGCGATGGAAGGCCCAACGCCAGTCTCGGCCCTCATCCACGCCGCCACGATGGTTTCGGCCGGCGTGTACCTGATCGTGCGCTTCTTCCCGCTGATCACGGCCGGCTGGGAGCACGGCGAGCCGCTGTCGACCACGATGGCGATCATCGCATTCATCGGTGCATTCACCGCTCTCTTCGCGGCAACGATCGCAGTGGCGCAGAACGATATCAAACGCGTACTGGCCTATTCGACCATCTCGCAGCTCGGTTACATGGTTGCCGCAATCGGAATCGGGGCTTTCGTGGCGGCTGCCTTTCATCTATTCACCCACGCCTTCTACAAGGCGTTGCTGTTCCTGGGTTCGGGCTCGGTGATCCATGGAGTGGAGCACGGCGCGCCCGCCACTCACGAGCACCTAGATCCCAACGATATGCGCAACATGGGCGGCCTCAAGCGCAAGATGCCGCTGACCTTCTGGACCTTCCTGATCGGCGGCCTGGCGCTTTCTGGATTTCCGATCCTGACCGCCGGCTTCTGGTCGAAGGACGAAATCATTGCGGACGCGTTCTCGACCGGCCATCTGGTCGTCTTCGTCACCCTGGCGCTGGCCGCGTTGATCACCGCCTTCTATACAATGCGCCAGATCTCACTCACCTTCCTGGGCACCCCGCGCACCGAGGCCGCCGCCCACGCGCACGAGTCCACCTGGACGATGACGCTGCCGCTGATCGTGCTGGCGATCTTCGCCGTGGCGGCCGGCTGGGTGGGAATCCCTGAGGACTTCCCCGCGCTGGGTGGGCTGCTGCCGAACTGGATGCACGACTTTCTCAGTGAGACGCTGCTCGAGCCTCCGGAAGCGGTCCACTTCAATCCTGTCCCGCTGCTGGTCTCGGTCGCCGCCGCGCTGGGCGGGCTGTTGCTGGGGTGGCTGGTCTATCGCAACGTGAAAGCCGGAGCTCCCGATCCGTTGGAGAGGCCCCTTGGCCCGATCTACACGGTGCTTAAGCGCAAGTATTACTTTGACGAGCTGTATGACTTTCTGTTCGTCCGCCCGGCCTACTGGTTCGCCGAGACGTTTGTCTATGAGCGAATCGACCGGGGCCTGATCGATGGTTCCCTGCATGCGATCGCCGGGTTCGGGTTGCGGGTGGGATCCTTCCTGCGGAATGCGATCGACCTGCCGATCGTGAATGGGTCGGCCGACCTGGTCGGCGAAGGAGTCAAGTCGGCCGGGCGAGAGTTCCGGGTCGTTCAGTCCGGGCGCGTTCAGCTGTATTTGATCGTGGGAGTGTTCTTTACTGGGCTGGTGCTGTCATACGTACTTTTCCTGACGTGACCGGC
>CAYHJH010000169.1:0-4235 GCA_964356605.1 uncultured Anaerolineaceae bacterium | reverse complement strand
ATCACGGCTGGCCCAAACTTAACCCCAACTCGATGATGAAGGGAACAGCCGGCTTCGGTGGCTTCCTAAAGCAGATGGGTGTCCCACTACCCATGTTCTTTGCTTGGGTCGTTGCCTTACTAGAGACAGTCGGTGCAGTGCTACTTATCCTCGGCTTGGGGACACGCATATTAGCAGTGGGGTTCGCCATTACCATGCTCGTGGCGATCCTTCTCGCCAAGATACGCTTCATGAAGCTCCCCTTCGCGGCTCAGCAAGCCACCGGCTGGGAGTTCGACTTTGCACTGTTCACTGGGGCACTGACACTGCTGTTTACTGGCGCTGGCAGTATTGCGCTTGATTCAGTCGTGGGGCTATAGAGCATTGGTGTCGCAGAGCTCCTCTTGGGTGACCCCAGCACCGTGCCAGGCGCATCCTAGGGCAGCCTGATGGGGCGAACTAAGACTGCCAAACTGTCGATCTACTCCGACTACAGTTGACCATGGTGCTGTGTCGCCCCGGCGGTGGCCGCGGTCCAGGAGCTGGACCTGGAAATCTACGCGGGAGAGTTCTTCACTGTTCGGCCGGAAAGGATTTCTCTCTTTTCGGCGAGCGGTAGTCAAGCCCATGGCCGACTGAAGGGCGTTGCACATGATGTAACCTACCTGGGGACGGACACTCTCTACCGGATCGGCCTGGAGAGTGGAGAGGGCTTGCTCGTACGGGTCCAGAATTCGAGCGGTGTCCCTCGATTCAGTGCAGGCGACAGCGTTGAAATGAGCTGGGATCCCGCGCCGACGCCTCCTTGAGTAGCCGTCAGCTATCAGCCGTCAGCCAACAGTTGCCAGCGGCCGCGTCGCGGTCCTCGCTGAGTGCTGAGGGCTGAGTGCTGAAGGCTTGTCTTCCGAGGCAAATCCCGCCGTCGCCTCCTAAGTCAACGCCAGGCAACAAGAGCCAACGCCAGGCGATCAATGGATTCGGAGGCGCATTTCCCTGAGTCATTGAAGGATTTGTCGAGGCGTCCGTGGCTGAGCGGCCACAGCCGAGCACCGGGCGGGTCGTCCGGCCATCTCTCTTTGAGTGGTCGCCCGCCGACTGGTCGTATGATAGTTTGACCAACGATACTGGGCATTAGTGCCCTGTATCGATGCAGGGAATGTAACAAACGGCCCGATCTATCCAGTCGGGGCTGACGCGGCCGAGACCTCAACCGCGTTCCACCGAGAGGCGGCCAGGGGTTGGACGGGGGCCGCCGGGTCCTACAGAACCCCCCACCGTGGGTTCGATTCCACTGGCGCCTCCTAAAGGAGCGCTCCCTCTCAAGGGGGGCGGAACGTGGGATCGACGAGCAGATCGTAGCCAGCCCCATCCCCTTCCCGGCGCGCACCATCCGCCGCTACCTCCTAAAGGATGAAGCTCCAGGCTGCCGCAACAATCGCGAGGAGTTCGCGAGTATCCCTAAATCCGGCAGTGATTGCGCGGCGGCGGCAAAGATGGGCGGGAGAAAGCCGAAGGCCGCTAGCCCAAGCCCTACGAGGTTATAGATCGCAGTGAAGGCGAGGTTCATCTTCACCACGCCCATCGTCCGGCGCGCGATGCGCAGGACTTCCGGCACGAGCGCCCAGTCTTCGCGCATCAAGGCAATGTGGGCCGCCTCAATCGCCACGTCGGTTCCGGCTGCGCCCATGGCAATGCCAACGTCCGCCTGGGCGAGCGCGGGCGCATCGTTCACCCCATCGCCCACCATCACCACCACATGGCCCTGGGCTTGATAATCCTTGACCACTTTGATTTTGTCTTCGGGCAGAAGGTTGGCGCGATAGGTCACACCTAGCAGTGCCGCGAGTGTGGAAGCCGTTCGTTCATTGTCCCCCGTGAGGAGTTCAATGTGGCGCACGCCGAGTGTGCGCACCGCTTCGAGCGCCTGCGGGACCTCGGGGCGCAAGGTGTCCGCGGCGGCCAGCACTCCGGCCAGCTCGTGATTGTGGGCCAGAAACAAGAGTGTCTTGCCCTGCGCTTCCAGTTCCGCAGCCAGGGGCAGGGACTCCGCCATCGGGATCAGACGGCGATTGCCAACGGCGACCCGGTTTCCATTCACACGTGCACGCACACCCAGGCCGGGGATAGCCTCGAAGTCATGCGGTTCAGCGAGCGGGAGATTCTGCGTGCGGGCGGCGGCGCGGACGGCTTCGGCCAAGGGATGCTCCGAATAGCGTTCAGCCGACGCCGCCAGGGCGAGCACTTCCGTTTCGTGCAGGCCGTTGAGCGAGATCACGTCGGTGATTTGCGGCTGGCCAAACGTGAGCGTGCCAGTCTTATCGAGCAGCAGCACATCGGCCCGCGCTAGCGTCTCGAGGTATTTGCCGCCTTTGATGAGCAGGCCGCGCTTCGCGCCTGCGCCTATGGAAGCCAGCATGGCCATAGGTGTGGCGAGCGCGATGGAACACGAGCAGGCCACCACCAGCACGGCGGCCGTCGCCAGAGGATCACGCCTAATCAGGAACGTGAGCGCGGCAATCCCCGCCACGATCGGCAGGTAATAGGCGGTGAACTTGTCCGCGAAACGTTGCACGTCGGCGCGATGCGTTTCGGCCTCTTCCACCATTTTGATGACCCGCCCGAAAGTGGTGTCCGCGCCGATGTGCGTGGCCCGTACGCGCAGACTGCCCAGTTTCGCGATGCTCGCCGCGAAGACTTTCGCACCGGAGCCAGCCTCGACGGGCATGGACTCACCCGTAATCGTGGCCTGATCCACCGTCGCGTGCCCGGCGATGACTTCCCCATCCACCGGGATCTTCTCGCCGGGGCGAACGATGACGGTTTCTCCGAGGATCACCTCCGCAACCGGCACTTCACGTTCTTCACCGTCGCGCTCGACGTGGGCGGTTTGTGGAGCCATCGCGGTCAGGTCTTTCACGGCGCGCCGGGCGAGCTCGGTGGTCAAATTCTCGGCGTAATCACCCACGCGCATGAAGAACACGACCACCGCCGCGGTGGCCCATTCGCCCACCGCCAGCGCCGCGATCACGCCAATGGTCATGAGCGTATGCGATGTCACTTGTCGTTTGAGCGCCGCGTGCAGGACGTTGCGAAAGACCGGGTAACCACCGACACCCACAATGAGCAGGCCCACCGGCCATGGCACGCGCTCGGTGACTTGCTCAAACAGCCCCAGCCACTCGCCGACGACCACGATAAACAGCACCGCGCCAAACACGACAGCAAGCAGCGTCACCCCGCGGCGGGTGAAATCGGCCAAGACGGGAGCAGGCGGTCGCGCGGGCGTCGTGGTCTCTGGCACGGAATAGCCCGCTCCCTCCACGGCTTTGCGAATGACGGGCAAGTCCACCCGGACTGGATCAAGCCGGACGACGGCTTTCTCGGAAGACAAGAAGACGTTCACGGACTCGACTCCGGGCAAGGCGGCGATGGCATGCTGCACGTGTCGCGTGCATTCAGCGCAGTCCATGCCCTTGACGGCGACTTCGAGGGTTTGCAGGTTTGCCATAGGTGACTCCTTGGCTTACGCCTTCAGCATCCGACCTGGGCTTGAACCAACAGAGAAATGGAACCACGACGATTGCCGGCGCAATGAAAAAGCGGCTGGTATCCAACACCGCATCGCCGGGGCCAGCGAGCCGTGTGATTCCCAACCGACGGGCCACGCGGGCGTGCGCAGTAGTTCGCCGGCACGCAATGCGTTTGCGAGCCACGTCACTATCCCGGCGATGATGAAGCACATGACGATGAGCAGCCATGGCCCGCCGTCAGCGAACAACCCAAAGGCCACGCCAGTGTTGTAGCCCAGCGTCAACCAGAAAAACTGGCCGAGAAGCGGCACTGGTTCGCCACGGGCCACCATCTCAACGCTTCTTGCGGCTCTCCGCTTGGGGGACGTTGTAGCGTGTGCATTCGTACACGCCCCGCGCCACATCGGCCAGGAGCGACTCGGCCAGGGCAAGCAGTTCACCTACGCGGTCGTCACTCAGGTGGTATGTGACATAGCGGCCCTTCTGCTCGGCGACGACGAGGCCGCAATCCCGCAGACAGCCGAGATGGTTGGAGGCGTTGGACTGGGAGAGACGCGTGGCCCCGACGATCTCGCCCACAGTGAGCGGCCCACTGCGCAACGCGTCGAGAATGCCCAGGCGGGAGGGGTCTCCAAAGCCCCGGTAGAGTTTGGCCTTGAGGGCCAGGCTCGTGGTGTCAGCCGTCAGCAGCATTCCATAACTCCTTGATATTATTATATCATCAAC
>CAYHJH010000168.1:0-4245 GCA_964356605.1 uncultured Anaerolineaceae bacterium | reverse complement strand
GTGCAAGGCCGTGTGCGGCCAGGCGCAGGGCGGCCGCAGCCTCAGCGCGAATATCCATTGATAATAGCTTTGCTGCGCCGATTCCTTCGCACAGGCTCCCTTGATCCTTTGGATCAAGGACAGGCAGCTCGCAGCCGTTGGGCGGTCGCTGGTATGATTCGCGCGCAGCTAGCCCCTCCATGACTCACTCGCACACTCCCACTTACGAAACAACCGCCAGCATTCGCACCGCCTTCTTCCTCAACCTCGCATTCACCTTGGTGGAAGTTGTCGGCGGCGTTCTCACCAACAGCCTCGCCATTCTCTCAGACTCGCTCCACGACCTTGGCGACAGCTTCTCCATCGGGTTCTCCTGGCTCATGGAAAGCCGGGCCCATAGACCAAGTCAGGGCAGATACTCCTACGGCTTCCGCCGGCTCTCCCTCCTGGCCGCGCTCATCAATGCCGTCGTCCTGATTGTTGGCTCTCTCGCAATACTCTCCCAAGCGGTTCCTCGCCTTTTCAATCCCGAACACTCCGACGCCAAAGGGATGCTCCTCTTGGCCGTCATTGGAATCTCGGTCAACGGTGCCGCCGTCCTCAGGCTGCGCGGCGGCAAGACCATGAATGCCCAGGTCATTGCCTGGCATCTCCTCGAGGACGTCCTGGGCTGGGTAGCCGTCCTGATCGTTAGCATCTCCCTTCTCTTTACAGATATCCACATCCTCGACCCCCTGGTCTCGATCCTCATTACCTGCTACGTCCTCTTCAACGTCATCCGCAACCTCCGGAAGACCGTCGCCATATTCCTCCAAGCTGCACCCGCAGATCTGGATGTCCATGCCATCGAGCACGAGCTCGAGCGCATTCCCAACGTCCTGTCCACCCATCACACCCATGCCTGGTCCCTCGACGGAGAGCACCATGTGCTCACCACCCACCTGGTCATCCCGGCCACCGCCTCCAAGGCCGATGTCATCCAGGTCAAGCGAGACGCCCTCCGTATGATGCAGCAGGTTGACCTTGAGCACACAACCATCGAGATCGAGTTCGAGGACGAAGACTGCCGAATGAAGAGCGGCTAGCCTTCGGCGCCGCCCAACAACTTGCCCTTGCCAAGCAAGGATAACCCTAGTGGGCACAAGCAGGCTGGAGTCCTTCGGCTTCGCTCACCTGTGCCTGCGGCCCCCTGGCCCGCTGGGCTAGGGCGGGCAAGTGCAGGCAGGATGTACCCTTCGACCCGCTCAGGGGAGCTCCTTCGACAGGCTCAGGACAGGCAGCTCGCAGCCGTTCGGCACCCAATGAGGTTCGACTCCAGGTTCAGGCGGCCAGTTGACAGACGGCCAATCCGTGGACACAGGAATTGCGGTGGGGAATGAAGCGTGGTGAGAGCCAAGCGATATGTTCCAGAACGAGGCCAGGCAGTCTGGATATCGCTGAATCCTCAGACTGGGCATGTCGCCGTTGTCGTCCACCCGTGCTTTCCACGTGAGTAGGACGTACAATCCGCGGCGCGCCGGAGGCCATTCCAATGGAAAGGAAACTGCTGTTAACGCTCAGTCTCGGCCTGGCTGCGTGCGCGGGAACGGCCCCCTTGCTGACCGACCGACCGCAGCCCTCAGGGCAGGAAACCAGCCCCTACTTGGAGCTGGCCGGGGCATCCCAGGGAGCGGAAATCCGGGGCGGGACCGAAGAAGAGCTGCGCGAGTTCGCGGCTCGCGCCCTCACCTATAGCTATCCGGGAGCACCTGAAGGAAAGACCCTCATTCTCGTCGGAAGCCTGCCGGAGGATCTGCCGCTCTCTATTAGGCTGCCGGAGGATGCACGCATCGTGGGAAGCATCATCCGGCCGGGCGATGGCGGGACCGAATTGATCCTAGACATGCCGCTGCGACCCGAAGCGGTTGTTACGTATTTCGACGATCAGTTTACCCAGGCGGGCTGGGAGCGGTTTGAAGAAGCGCAGTTTGGGGCGGGTTTCGTGCAGGCCTCGGGGCCAAGCGCCATGTTCTGCCTCGACGAGGATCGCGGCACGATCTACCTGAGTACGGTGCCTCTTACGGATGAGATGACGGACGTGCGGATCCAACTGCAGATGCCGGCGCAGTACTCCCCCTGCGAGCAGGGCTCGAACGGCCCGCTAGATGATGGTATGCGTCTCATCCCTGCACTCAAGTCGCCAGCTGAATCGACCACTCAGGGCGGCGGCGCCAGCTCATCCGGTGATCAAGCCGAGGTGACCACAACCCTCATTACGGAGCTGTCGGCCGTCGAATTGGCGGCCTTCTATGGTGACCAGCTGTCCAGGGCCGGCTGGGAGCTGATCGAGCAGGGCAGTGCATCCCGGGTGGCGTGGAGCGCGTGGACGATCTCGGACGATGAGGACAGGCTCTGGCATGGTCTGTTCCTGGCGCTCGAGAGTCCCTTAGTCGAGGACAGACGATCACTCTGGTTCCAAGTCCAGCGCGCTGACTAAGGGCGAATGACGCTGCTCAACGCAGATGTCCGGCTGGGAGAACTACACCTCATGGCAGGCCACCCAGTGGCCGGGCCGGATCTCGCGCCACTCGGGGACGATCTGTGAGCAGTGCGGCTGGGCAATCGGGCAGCGGGGGTGGAAGCGACACCCACTGGGAGGGTTACTCGGACTTGGGACGTCCCCGACCAGTATCGTTCGCCTTCGCTCTCGGTCTAGCTCGGGATCGGGGATCGGCACTGCAGACAGCAGCGCCTGGGTGTAAGGGTGGAGCGGGTTCTCGTAGAGCTCGTCTCGCTCTGCCAGTTCCACAATCAAGCCCAGATACATCACGGCCACCCGATCACAGAGGTGGCGGACCATGGCCAGATCGTGGGCGATGAACAGGTAGGTCAGCCCCAGTTGGTCCTGCAGATCCTCCAGCAAGTTGACGATCTGGGCCTGGATCGACACATCTAGCGCCGAGATCGGTTCGTCGCACACGATGAACGACGGATTGGAGGCCAGCGCCCGGGCGATGCCGATGCGCTGCCGCTGGCCGCCGGAAAACTCATGCGGAAAGCGGTTCACGTAGCGTGGGCTGAGGCCCACCAGCTCCAGCAACTGTTTGACCCGGTCGAGCCGCGCGTTCTTTCCGGCTAACAGGCCGTGCACCCGCAGCGGCTCGCTCACGATCGAACCGACAGTCCAGCGTGGATTGAGCGAAGAGAAGGGGTCTTGAAAGATCATCTGGGTCTTCTGCCGCAGCACTCGCAGCGCTTGCCCCTCGGCGCTGCCAACCTCCGTCCCATCAATCCAGACCTGGCCTGCGGTGGCAGGATACAAACCCAAGATCGTCCGACCGGCGGTGGTCTTCCCGCAGCCGCTCTCCCCCACCAACCCCAGCGTCTCCCCCTCCCCGATCTCAAAAGATATTCCGTCCACGGCCCGCACTTGGCCCACCTCGCGCTGGACAACTCCGCGCATGATCGGGAAATGCTTCTTTAAGCTATCGACCCGAACCAGGGCTTCGGTCACTCGATTCACTTCACCAACGGCAGCCAACAGATTCTCGCTCGAAATCACGCTTGCCGGCCTCGTTCACACCTCAGCGCGTATTCCCGGTATTCACGTCCACCCAGCAAGCGATGCGATGGCCGGCCGCCACCGGTTCCAGTCGTGGGTTCTCCCGCCAGCACTGCTCCAGCGCATAGTCGCAGCGGGCGGCGAACGGGCAGCCCGGAGGCTCGGCTAACATGCTGGGCGGTGAACCGGGGATCGACTTGAGCCGCTGCTGACGGGGACGGTCGGCCCGGGGAAGCGCCTCCATTAGTGCCAGCGTGTAGGGATGCCGAGGATTGGCAAACAGCTCGGCGACGGGCGCCTCTTCGACGATGTATCCGGCGTACATCACCAACACCCGATCGGCCAGGCCGGCGACGACCCCCAGATCATGCGTAATCCAGATGATCGCCATCCCCAGCCGCTCTCGCAATTGCATTGCCAGCTCTACGATCTGGGCCTGGATGGTGACGTCCAAGGCGGTCGTTGGCTCGTCGGCAATCAGCAGCCTTGGATCGCAGGCCAGCGCCATCGCGATCATCGCTCGCTGGCGCATTCCTCCGGAAAGCTGATGCGCGTAGTCTTGCATGCGCTCGGCCGGCTCCGGCAGCCCCACTAGTTCGAGCAGCTCAATCGCTCGCTCGCGGGCGACTCCGGCTTCCAGGTCAATATGCGCTCTCAGCGTCTCGGTGACTTGCCGACCGATGGTCAACACCGGGTTCAGGGAAGTCATCGGATCCTGGAAGACC
>CAYHJH010000167.1:0-4258 GCA_964356605.1 uncultured Anaerolineaceae bacterium | reverse complement strand
CGATCGAGGTGCTGCGCTTCGCCAGCGGGGAGGTGCTCACCGGCCAGCTGAACGGCAGACCGTTGGAGACGGCTGGTGTCTTCGGTCAGCAGCTGTCGGACGACGTGGTGGACACTGGCAGCACCTACACGGATTACACGCAGATCTCCGATGACTATGGGGCCATCGTGGTCGAAGTCCCCAGCTCGTGGACGGATGTAGATGGTAGGGCCTGGGTCGACGACGGCGACGTGATCGGTGCCTCGATCTGGGCTGCTCCCGATCTGGATGGTTTCTTGGACACCTGGGCCACCCCAGGAGTGATCTTCAACGTTTCCGACGACCTGGCAAGGCTGGGTGGCTACGTCCAGTTGCTCGACATTTATCGCGAGTCCTTCATCGACTCCTGCGAGCTGGAAGGCCGCTACGATTACGACGATGGGTACTACCGTGGAAAGTACGATTACTTCATAAAATGCGGTGGATCGGGCGGGGCGGACTTCCTGCTCCTAACGGCGGTACCGATCGACACGAGCTCGAAGCTATTGATCCTGGTCCAAGTCCAAATCCTGAGCGACGCCGATCTGGATGCCGCCGATCAGATCCTGAGAACCTTCGACGTAGTCGGCGCTCTTCCTTGATTGAGAGCGACACACACAAGGCGCCCCATTCGGGGCGCCTTTTATTTTCGTCTGCCGCCCGGGCGGGGCGATCTCCGGCGACGGAATCTCGCACGGGGATCGCCCGCCTTAAGGCCCCCTTTGTTGACACCCGAGCCGGCTGCATGTTATCATTCGCCCGCTCGGGGTCGGCGTTCATGCTGGATCCTGGGCCCGGTTTCATTTCACATCATTCTTCTTTATTCGCAGCGAATCGAGATCTAAGGCGGGGCAGCAGGGCAGGATCGCTCCGGCCATCAACAAGCTGAAGAAGGATGGGACCACCGGAAGGGGTGGATGTCGAAACCGGGCATTCACCTCTTTTTTCATTGTGTGCAGAGCGGAGGGCAACTGGATGAGCGGAGAATTCGTCTTAAGAATCATCGGGATGCTGAGTATCGCCATTCTGGGTGTCATCGCCGGCGTGCGGCTGAGCATTCCGGCCGGTGGGCCGCCGGAGCTTTGGGCGAGCGTATTGGGCGCAGTGGGAGCGCTGCTGGGGTTGGTTGTGACGCCATTTCTCACCACCCGGCCGCTGCGGGCAATCCGAGCCGGGGTCGCGCAAGGATCGGCCCAGACCATGGTCTCCGGGCTGGCCGGGTTGATCGTGGGCTTGTTGGCGGCCGCGCTGGTGGCCTTTCCGATCTCGCTGTTGCCTACTCCTTTTGGCCAACTGTTCCCTATCATCGCGGCCATAGTGTTCGGTTATCTCGGTGCGACCGTATTCATCATGCGCCAGAACGATATCGCCAACCTATGGCGAAGCCGGCTCCAGGGCTCCGGTGACCAGGCGGGCGGAGGCTCCGCTCGCAGCATCCTGCTCGACACCAGCGTAATCATCGATGGACGGATCGCCGATATCGCCAGGACGCGCTTCATTCAGGGACCGATGTTGGTCCCCTCCTTTGTGCTGATTGAATTGCAGCATATCGCCGACTCCGGCGACCCCTTACGAAGGCAGCGTGGGCGGCGCGGCCTGGACATCCTGAACCGGCTCCAGAAAGACAACACCATCCCCCTTCGCATCACCGACTTGGACGTCGAGGGCGTACGTGACGTCGATGACAAGCTGGTGATCCTGGCCAAACAGCTGAAGAGCCCGATCCTCACCAATGATTACAACTTGAATCGCGTAGCCGAGCTGCAGGGAGTGACAGTTCTAAACATCAATGAGCTCGCCAACGCGGTGAAGGCAGTCTACCTGCCTGGGGAGAAGATCGAAGTCCAGGTCATTCAAGAGGGCAAGGAATTTGGCCAGGGAGTCGGGTACCTGGACGACGGGACAATGGTCGTCGTCGAAGATGGCAAGAATAATATCGATCGCACGATCCCGGTGACGGTTACAAAAGTGTTGCAGACGGCAGCGGGTCGGATGATCTTCGCCAAACCCGAGAGCCACTAGAGATTGTTCTGTGAGCCTTCGCGTCTACAACACCCTCAGCCGCACGAAAGAGCCCTTCGAAACGCTTGCTGAAGGTCAGGTACGCATGTACGTCTGCGGTCCGACGGTCTACGACCGGGCCCACATTGGGCATGCGATGTCATCCATCGTTTTCGACGTCATCCGCCGCTACCTTGAATACCGCGGTTACCAGGTCAGCCACGTGATGAACTACACCGACGTTGACGACAAGGTCATCATGCGGTCCCGTGAACTGGGGGTCGATGCGCATGAGCTGGCGCAGCGTTATGTCGAGCAATACGACCGGCACCTCCAGGACCTTAATATTCTTCCTCCCTCCGTAAAGCCCCGGGTATCCGGAGAGATTGAGACGATTGTCAGGATGGTGCAGGGGCTGGTCGAGAAAGGTCATGCCTATCGGGTTGACGGAGATGTGTACTTCGAAGTGACCCGCGACCCGGACTATGGCAAGTTGTCCGGGCGGAAGCTGGAAGACATGCAGGCAGGGGCGCGGCTGGAGATCGACGCGCGGAAGCGGAACCCGGCTGATTTTGCTCTGTGGAAGTCGGCGAAGCCGGGAGAGCCGAGTTGGGAGAGTCCTTGGGGGCCTGGCCGGCCGGGGTGGCACATTGAGTGCTCCGCCATGAGCCTGCGGCACCTGGGGCAGCAGCTTGACATCCACGGGGGCGGGAACGATCTGATCTTCCCGCACCATGAGAACGAGATCGCGCAAAGCGAGAGCCTCTCCGGGCGCTCATTGGCCCGGTATTGGATCCACCATGGGATGATGCAACTCCATGGGGAGACCATGTCGAAGTCGACCGGAAACGTCTTGCCCATCGAGGACTTTCTGGCGGACTACGAGGCGGATGTCCTTCGGCTACTCGTTCTGAATTCGCATTATCGAAGCCCGCTGGCGTTCAACCCGGAGATCGCCGACAGTGCCGCCCAGGGATTGAAAAGGCTTCGGGCTGCATTTAAGGCAGCCGAGGGTAGCGCGGCAGACGATGCTGGACGGGCCGAGGGGACGCTCACAGAAGCAACCGAAGCCGCGCAGGCCGATTTCGTGGCCGCGATGGACGACGACTTCAACACTCCCAGGGCGCTGAGCAGCCTCTATGAGCTGGTCCGCTCGATCAATCAGGCCCGCGACGCGGAGGTCAGCCAGCCGGCGCTGGAAGGGGCACAAGCCAAGCTGCGCGAGTTGGCCAATGTGTTAGGCCTGCAGCTGGTGCCTGCCGCCCTGTCGGACGCCAACCTGGCTGGCTTGATCGACCTGATGGTTGGGATCCGCGAAGAGCTGAGAGCCGCCAAGCAGTGGGAGCTGGCCGATCGGATTCGGGTGCGCCTTGCCGAGCAGGGCGTCCAATTGGAAGACGGCAAGCATGGCACAAGCTGGCGATCCGGCTGAGGGCACTCAGCGAATCACCCCAAGCGATTGATCGAGACGATATACGGCCGACATCCGGTGGAGGAGGTGCTCCAGGCCGGGAGGAGAAAAGTGCACCGGGTGCTGATTATGCGCGGCCGCACTCTGCCGGTGAGCATCCGCCAACTGGCAGAGCAATCCAGCGTGCCGGTTGACCAGGTCGAGCGGTTGGAAATCGCCAACGAGCACCAAGGGCTCGCTGCCTTGGTCGATCCCTATCCTTATTCCAGTCTTGATAGCCTGCTGCAAAAGGCGGCGCAGGCCGCAGAACCGCCGCTTCTGCTAATACTGGACCAGGTGCAGGACCCCCAGAACCTGGGCACCCTGTTGCGCGCCGCCGAGGCGGTGGGGGTGCATGGCGTCTTGTTGCCGCTTCGTGGGGCAGCGGGCGTAACGCCGGCGGTTGTGAAGGCTTCCGCCGGAGCCTGCGAGCACTTGTGGATCGCCAGGGAAAACCTGGCCCAGGCGATCCGCCAACTGAAACGAGAGAACGTATGGATTGCCGGCCTGGAAAACAGCCCCGCGGCGGAGCGGATCGATCAGATTGGCCTGCAGGGGCCGCTCGCGCTTGTGGTCGGGAGCGAGGGCCAGGGCCTTCGGCGCCTGGTCCGGGAATCCTGCGATTTTCTGGTCCGGATACCGATGCGCGGGCGGGTTGGGTCGCTCAACGCGGCGGTGGCCGGATCTTTGGCCCTCTACGAAGTCTGGCGGCGGCTCGGCTATCGGGGCGAGCCCCTCGACTCTGCTCCCCTCGACTCAGCTCGGGGCAGGCGGGACAAGCCCCTCGAC
>CAYHJH010000166.1:1981-4273 GCA_964356605.1 uncultured Anaerolineaceae bacterium | reverse complement strand
TCGCGGGTCTTGATCAGCGCCGAGCCGGTCTGGTATTGCTGGACATGGCCCAGTTCGTGGGCCGCTACCGCTATGGCAGCCACCGAAGGCTGCCGTGCCACCGCGTCAGAGAGGTGCACGACGCTTGATCGTGGGTCGAAGTGATCGGTGAGCGTGCCAGGCGTATTTTCGACCGGCAACTGCTCGAGCGAGGTGCGCCGGAATAGCTGGTCGGCCACCTGCAGGCCGTTCAAGCCCGAGGAATTCCGTTCCTGCCCCCACTTTCTAAAGGTTGATTTCAGGTAAATCTGAACGCCCAATGACATGATCAGAGAGGGTATGGCCAAGCACCAGAAATAGGTCGGATCGATTCCTAAGAACATTTGGTCACCTCCAGAGTTCGGCCAGCTCGTATGAATCATACCCAAGAATCCAACCGCGAGACCGGCCCGCCTCTCCTGCTCGAACACGGCCCTGAAGGAATATCGAGCACCGGCACGAGACCAGGCTGACGACCCATAACCTCAGGGATCATCTCCGAAGTAACCCGAAAACAACGCGCCTGAGCCCGAGCCTCAGGCGTCGGACAGACTTCGATGTTTGACCTTCCCACACGCCAGCCCGCTGGGCTTCTCCCCCAGAACCCGAAGTACAATCCGTGCCGCGAGGGTCACAGCGGTCCAGAAGACGCGTAATGAGACTCGATGGATGCTCATGTTCGATGGGACGTGTGAGCGGTGAACCTGACTGGCGAAAACCTCACCATTGAGCAAGTCGTCTCGGTGGCCAGGAAGACCGAGAAGGTCGACGGCCTGGCTCCGGAGGCGCTTGGCCGGATGCGGGCAAGCCGGGCCCGGGTGGAGGCAGCCCTGCGCGACGATGCTGCCCCAGTCTATGGCGTCACCACCGGCTTCGGCCCACTGGCTCGAGTCCGAATTGCACCCGAACAGGCCCGGCAACTCTCCAGAAATCTGATCCTGTCACATATCTCGGGCGTTGGACCACCGCTCCCGGCTGATATCGTCAGGGCCATGATGCTGATCCGGGTCAATACGTTTGCAAAGGGCCTCTCCGGCGTTCGGCCGGAACTCGCGGGCACACTGCTGCAGATGCTCAATTCCGGAGTGACTCCGCAGATCCCGGCCAAGGGGTCGCTTGGAGCGAGCGGAGATCTAGCGCCGCTGGCGCACCTGGCTGTGGTGCTCTCGCGTGATCCAGATCCGAAATCAGACGGCTACAGCGGGCAGGCTTGGTACAACGGGGAGCTGCTCAGCGGCGAGCAGGCGATGCGCCGCGCCGGGATCGAGCGACTGGTGCTCGAGGCGAAAGAAGGCCTGGGCTTGACCAACGGCACCAACCTCATGGCCGCGGCAGCCGCGCTCGGAGTCTATGCCGCGGAAAACTTGGTTCGCCATGCAGAGATCGCTGCAGCGCTCGGCTTCGAAGCCCTGCTGGGGATCACCTCCGCACTCGACCCTCGCCTGCACGAGGCCAATGGCCAGCCGGGCCAGGTCCTGACCGCCGATACCCTCCGGCGCATGCTGGAGGGGAGCCGGCTGGTTGATTCCCGGCCGGATCGAATTCAAGATGCGTACAGTCTGCGCTGCACGCCGCAGGTGGTCGGGCCGGTGCGGGATGTGCTTTCATTCTTGCGGGAGCGCGTCACCGGCGCGCTGAACGCGGCCGCAGACAACCCGCTCTTCTTCGGGGAGTCAGGGGCGATTTCGGGCGGGAATTTCCATGGGCAGGGATTGGCGTTGTGGCTCGACCTGCTCGGCGTGGCGGCCGCTCAGCTGGGAACAATTTCCGAGCGGCGGGTCTTCCGGATGGTCACTCCGGATCTGAGCGACGGTCTGCCTGCCATGCTCGTTCCCACTCCGGGTCTGGACAGTGGCTTGATGACGCCCCAATACACTGCCGCTGCCCTGGTCTCAGACAACAAGACCTTGGCCCATCCGGACTCGGTCGATTCGATCCCTTCCAGCGCCAATCAAGAGGACCACGTAAGCATGGGCGCGAACGCGGCCCGGCACGCACTCGAGATCCTGGAGAATGTGCGGCTGATCCTTGCGGTCGAGTTGCTTACTGCCGCCCAGGCGATCGACCTGCGGCCGGATGGCCCGGCAATACTTGGGCGAGGAACGGCCGCCGCGTACAAGCGGCTAAGGCAGGAGGTCAAGTTCTTGGACCACGATCGCCCGCTTAGCCCAGACATCGAGGCGCTCGCCGCGCTGATCGAATCCGAACAGTTGGTTGAAGTCGTTGAGAGTGCGATCGGTAACGAGCTGTAAGGCAAGTCCCGCCCTGAGCCGA
>CAYHJH010000166.1:0-1881 GCA_964356605.1 uncultured Anaerolineaceae bacterium | reverse complement strand
CCGCAGGGTCCCCCGGTTCTCCAGCGAAGCGTCAGTCCCAACGCCTGAGAGGAGCGCGATTCTGATGAGCGGTGAAAAACTCGCCGGTCCGCGGGAGGTGAAGGCTCCGCGCGGCACCGAGCTTTCCTGTAAAGGCTGGCAGCAGGAGGCCGCCCTCCGGATGCTGATGAACAACCTCGATCCCGCGGTGGCAGAGCGCCCGGAGGAGCTGATCGTGTATGGAGGCCGCGGCCAGGCGGCTAGAAGCTGGGAGGCCTTTGAGGCCATCGTCGACTCGCTCCGGGAGCTGGAGGGCGACGAGACGTTGCTCGTTCAGTCCGGGAAGCCGGTGGCGGTCTTCAAGACTCACCCTGATGCACCGCGGGTCTTGTTGGCAAACTCCAACCTCGTCCCGCACTGGGCCACTCAACAGCACTTCGAGGAACTGGCGGCCAAGGGCCTGATGATGTACGGGCAGATGACCGCCGGAAGCTGGATCTACATCGGGACTCAGGGAATTCTGCAGGGAACCTACGAGACCCTGGGTTCTCTCGCGGTGCAGCAGGGCTGGGGAAGCCTGAGGGGCAAGCTTGTCCTGACCGCCGGGCTGGGGGGGATGGGCGGAGCACAGCCGCTGGCGATCACCATGAATGAGGGAGTGGGGCTGATCGTGGAGGTCGACGCGGAGCGGGCCCGGCGGCGGCTGGAGACCGGTTACGTCGATCAGGTCGTCGACACACTCGAGGAAGCGATGACCCTGCTCGAGGAAGCCAAGCAGGCCGGCGAACCGAAGTCTGTGGGTTTGATTGCGAACGCGGCTGACATTTTCTACGAGCTCGTGGTGCGGGGCGTGACCCCGGATGTCGTGACGGATCAGACGCCGGCGCACGATCCACTTTCCTATGTTCCGCATGGAATGACGCTGGCCGAGGCAAACCGCTTGCGGGCCGACGACCCCGAGGCCTACACGCGTGCCAGTCTGGCCTCCATGGCCCGGCAAGTGGAGGCCATGCTGGCCTTTCAGAAGCGCGGTGCGGTCGTCTTTGATTATGGAAACAACCTGCGCCAGCGGGCGCTTGATGCGGGTGTACGCGAGGCTTTTTCCTATCCGGGTTTCGTGCCGGCCTACATCCGCCCGCTCTTCTGCCAGGGCAAGGGGCCATTCCGCTGGGTGGCGCTTTCCGGCGATCCGGAGGACATCTACCGTACCGACGAAGCGATCATCGAACTCTTTCCCGGCGACCACCAGCTACACCGCTGGCTGCGACTGGCCCGGGAGAAGGTGAAGTTCCAGGGACTGCCGGCCCGCATCTGCTGGCTGGGATATGGAGAGCGAGCGCGGGCCGGCCTCAAGTTCAATGAGATGGTCGCAAGCGGAGAGCTGCGGGCGCCGATCGTGATCGGCCGCGATCATTTGGATGGCGGCTCGGTCGCCAGTCCCAATCGAGAGACGGAGGGAATGCGCGACGGGTCTGACGCGGTCTCCGATTGGCCGCTGCTCAACGCGATGCTGAATGCGGTGGCGGGTGCTACCTGGGTATCGTTCCACCACGGAGGCGGAGTAGGGATCGGGTTCTCGCAGCACGCCGGTCAAGTGATCGTTGCCGACGGCACGCCGGAGGCGGCCCGTCGGCTCGAGCGGGTGCTCACCACCGACCCCGGCCTGGCGATCGTGCGCCACGCGGACGCCGGTTATCCCGAGGCCATCGAGGCCGCTCGTGAGCATGGCATCCAAATGCCGATGGCCGACGGTCGACGGTCGACGGACGACGGTCGGCGGCTGACCGCTGATAGCTGACTGCTGACCGTCGACGGTCGACGGTCGACGGCTGACCGCTGAAGGCTGATTGCTGTCTGCTGATCGCTGACAGCTGACTGCTGATGGCTGATTGCTGATGGCTT
>CAYHJH010000165.1:0-4278 GCA_964356605.1 uncultured Anaerolineaceae bacterium | reverse complement strand
CGCGAGGCCAGCTGTGTGGACTGCGCGGATGTTGTCATCCGGCACGACGTGGCGGAGGTCTTTCCCCTGGTCCTGAGCGAGGTGATGTGTGACGAGTAAGCCTGTTGGCCCGGAGACTGCAATCCGGAACTACCCGAAGCTGCTGGCGCGTTATCAGAAGCTTCTGGACCTAACCTCCGATTTAGCCGCGACCTTTGACCTGGACATCTTGTTGCAGCGAATCGTGGTGGCTGCCCGCGAACTGACCGAAAGCGATGCTTCGTCACTGCTGCTCTATGACCAACCCAGCCACTCCCTGTATTTCGAGGCCGCTACCGGCGCGCTGGTGGGAGGCGTAGGTCAGCGGACGATCCCAGCCGACAGCAGTATCGCCGGCTGGGTCTTCACCCACGGCGAGGCAATCGTGTCAGATGATGTGTTGAACGACCCGCGCTTCTACCGAGAGATCGACGTGATGACCCGCTTCGAGACGCACAGTATTCTCGGCGTCCCCCTCCGCACGAAGGACAAGATCCTGGGGGTGATCGAGGCGGTGAACAAGCACGAAGGATTCTTCAGCGACGAAGATGTCCAAATCCTGGAGACCCTTGCCGCCCAGGCGGCGATCGCCCTGGAGAACAGCCGGTTGTTTACCCAGAGCGACTTGATCGCAGAAATCGTCCACGAGCTGCGAACACCGCTGGCGGCATTGACGGCCGCAGCTCACCTTCTGCAGCGGCAAGATCTGCCGTCCGAGCAGCATCACAAACTCAGCGAGACGATCTTGATGGAGGTGCGCCGCCTCAACGATCTTTCGACCGACTATCTGCAACTTTCCCGATTGGAGTCAGGTCGGGCACACTTCGAACGCGAGCCGATCCACCTGGGTGGGTTGGTCCAGGAGTCGCTGGAGGTGGTTCGCGCCCAAGCCCAGTCTAAGGACATCTCGCTGCAAACGCAGATCGATACTTCTCTTGCCCCCGTCCACGGAGATCGCAAGCTGCTCAAGCAGCTCTTGTTGAACCTGTTGACCAACGCCATTAAGTACAACAAGCCCGGAGGCAAGGTCAGTGTCACCTTGCGTTCCGAAGACGGCGAGGTCGTTATGCAGGTCCAAGATACGGGACGCGGGATATCGCCGGAGAATCAGGCCCGGCTCTTCGAGAAGTTCTATCGTGTCTCAGATGGGGATGATGAGGTGCAGGGTACTGGCCTGGGGCTGGCGATCGCCAAACGGATCGCGGAGAGCCACGGTGGCCGAATCAGCCTAGAGAGTGCCCTCGGCCAGGGGAGCACTTTTTCGGTTCACTTACCTTCCGGTGCTCTGAGCGAGGCCACGACTCGATCGAGGTTCTAGTTACCCCCTTCGGCCAAACTGCCGTTCCAGCGCCGCGACCGATAGATGGATCATGGTCGGCCTACCATGCGGGCAAGTTCGTGGTGCGGAACAACGCTCCAAATCGCGAACCAGTTCACGCTGCTCTTCCAGCGATAGGACCTGACCGGCCTTGATGGCCGCCCGCTTGCAAACCCGCGCCGCGATCCGGGCTTCTGCCTCCTGCGCCAACGGCGCCTCGTTCTCCTCGAAATCCTCCACCACCGCCCGCAGCGCGCGGTCCGGCGAAATCCCGGAGACCGCCGCCGGCACCGCACGCACCCGATAGGCTTGCGGGCCGAAGGGTTCGATTTGAAACCCGAGAGATGTCAGAACGCTACGATGCTCCTCCAGTATTTGCAGCTCCAGCGGGCCAAGTTCGACCGTGACCGATTCCAGCAGAGCCTGGGATTCGGGTTCTCGAGAGTTCACCTGGCGCATCAGCCTCTCAAATAACACCCGCTCGTGGGCGGCGTGCTGGTCGATCAAGTAGATCCCGTCCGGTCCTTCTGCCACCAAATAGGTCGCCCCGACCTGTCCAATGGACCGGAGGATCGGAACCCACATCGGCTGCTGGCTCACCGGTTGGACAACCCGATCCGGGTGCGCATCTCGCTCGGCCCACAGAGACGGCGAAAGGCCACTAGAAGAGCGCGCTTCCTCTGGCCGGCCGACCGCGAACGTCTGTACCGGGGCCTGCCCGATCAGGGAGGCGCGCACCGCGCGCTGAACCGTCGAGAAGACCCGGTTTGGATCTGCCAACCGCACTTCGGCCTTCGCCGGATGGACATTGACATCCACCTCTCCTGGCGGTAGCTCTAGGAACAGTGCCACGATCGGATATCTCCCCACCATGATGAGCCCGTGGTAGGCCTGGGTGACGGCCGAACCCAGGCTGACATCCTGAATCCAGCGTCCATTCACAAACAGGGTGATCTCCCGACGGTTGGATCGGTTGACCGAAGGTGGACTGATGTAGCCGTTGATCGCAAGGCCCGCCCGCCCAATCGCAGGCTCGACGAGCGGGATCATGTCCCGCGCGATCTGCAGTCCGTAAATCGCAGCCAGGACCTCGGCCCTATCGCCACTGCCGCTCGTGCGCAGCCCCTCCCGGGCGTCGGTTTCGAGACCGATTCTCTTGTCAGGGTAGGCCATCGCATACCGGCTCATCAGCCGGGTGATCCAGGCCTGCTCCGTCGTATCGGACTTAAGGAATCGCCTGCGGGCCGGGACGTTGAAGAAGAGGTCCTGAACGCGGACCACCGTTCCAGGGGGAGCCCCGACCGGCTCTAGCTGGCCGATCTTTCCCCCGTCGACAGTGAGTCGGGAACCGGCTAATGATCCTTGGGCGCGGGTGATGATCTCCATCCGCGATACTGCGCCGATGGAAGCCAGAGCTTCGCCGCGGAATCCGAGGGTCCTGATCGACCCCAGGTCCTCGACCGATTCGAGCTTGGAAGTCGAGTAGCGAGCCACTGCAAGGGTTAGCTCATCGGCTGGTATGCCCTCGCCGTCGTCCGAGACCTCGATGGCGCCCTTCCCACCCCGCCTCACCCGCACCTCGATCGTGCGGGCCTTGGCGTCGACCGCGTTCTCCAGGAGCTCTTTTACGACCGAGGCCGGCCTTTCGACCACTTCACCTGCTGCGATCGCAGAGGAGACTTCTTCAGTCAGTGTATGGATTGGCATGCCGACGGGCGCATTATAAAGCGGTGGTCACGAGGCCCTCATCCGTCCCAAGCGTATTGACCCGCTCTGAGGGGGGAAATATACTGCCTCCGTGACCCACCAAAGGGCTTGGGAACACGGCAATGACCGGCGTTAACCCAGGGGTGGTGGTCTGCCTCGCGTTGGGCTTGGTGGTTGGCATCAACGGGCTGATGATCATCGCACTAACACGCGGCGGTGTACGGAGACAGATCGAACTGATGCGCCGCGCAACCCAGACCGCGCACAGTCCTTTTCGCAAGGAGGATGACGCCCTGGAAGAGCTCCATCGTCGGGTCTCGAACCTCTCCGAGGACCCACCAGACGAACCGAGCTAGCCAGCCAGATGCACCGAAGTCCGCGGGTTCCTTCTGATGGATAAACGAATTACGCTGGCAGAGTCAGTGACCTTGCTGCCGGCCGGCGACGCTTGCCTCGGCCTCGGCGGCTTTACCCTGTACCGGCGTCCGATGGCCTTTACCCTGGCCCTGCTGGCAGAGCTCGCCCGATCTACGGCCAAACGCGAGCTCACCCTGTTGACCTTTACGGCCGGTTTGGAGAGCGACATCCTGGTAGGAGCCGGTCTGGTCTCGCGGGTGAGGACTTGCTACTTCGGATTGGAGGCATTTGGCCTGGCGCCGAGATTCACCCAAGCGGCCGGCGATGGGTCACTGGAGATCGTAGAAGAGACCGAAGCCAGCCTTGCCCTCGGCCTGCGCGCGGCCCTCTCCGGCGTCGGGTTCATGCCCTCCCATGCCTGGCAGGGCACTGACCTGTTGAAGCTCCGGCCGGACGTCAAAGAGGTGATCGACCCCTACACGAGTGAGACCTTGACGGCCTTCCCGGCCATTCACTGCGATCTGGCGGTGATCCACGCCCTCCGGGCCGACTACGACGGAAACGCAGACATCGGCGAGAATTGGGGAGCGGATCGAGAGTTGTGCTTCACGGCCGATCGGGTGGTGGTAACGGCCGAGCAAGTGATTCCCAGACTGGATCGAGCAAACATATACGCGCCTGCAGTGACCGCCGTCGTGGAAGCACCCAATGGCGCCTGGCCGACGTCTTGTTATCCCAACTACCGGCTCGATGGTGAGGCCACTCTGGAATACATCGACTCGACGGGGTCTGATCCGGAGCTGATTCAACGCTGGGCGGCCCGTCATGGCGTCAACCTCCAGGCGGGTGGCTAGGCTTGATTCCGCATTGCCCCGGCC
>CAYHJH010000164.1:0-4286 GCA_964356605.1 uncultured Anaerolineaceae bacterium | reverse complement strand
GGTCGCCCGTCGCGTCCATCGCCTTGGTGTCGGTCAGCCCTTGCCTAAGAACTTATCGGAACCAGCAGATTGATGACCAATCCCAGCACAAACAGCAGCCCGGCGCGCTTGTTGTGATAGAAGGCCCAGGACACGAACCAGAGCGGCCACACGGGGTAGTTCTCAGGCGGCTGCTCCGGCTTCGGCCGGGTATAGATCTCTAAGGCCGTTTTTAGCCGGGGAAGGGCGAGAACCACCACCAGCACCCAGACCCCGAGCGTGCCGGTCAGCACCAGCGCCACCACGGTCAGGTAGAAGGCCACCATCAGGCCCATGTTGATTCGCAGCGCCGCCTTCTCCCCCAGAATGACTGGCAGGGTGTGGATGCCTTTAACCTTGTCGGCCTGGAGCTTGTCGATGTGCTTGCCCATCAGCACCGTGGTCACCGCCAGGGCATAGGGCACGGTCGCCAGCCAGACGCCAGCTGGCGGCAGCGATCCCGCCGTCACGTAATACGTCCCGCCGATCATCAGCGGTCCCCAAACCAAAAACACTCCTGGTTCCCCCATTCCATGGTGCTTGAGCTTGAGAGGCGGCGCAACGTAGAAAACGCTGATGAACAGGCCGGCCAAGGCGAATACCAGCACCGGCCAGTCGGTGCGCAGGTACAGCACGATCAAGATCAGCGCATCAATCAAATTGAAAAGCAGAACCGCGCTTCCCAGGCCCCGCTTCGACAGAAGCCCGGCCAGAATCGGATGGGGGGCATATTGAGCCCGGGCGTAGTCGTCGGTGTCTACCCCGGCTGCCGTGTCGAAGTAGTCGTTGTTCATGTTGTTGGCAGCGTGGGCGATCACCAGACCGAGGAACGCCAGGCCGAAGTTGAGCCAGTTTGGGTTCTCCGCGATCGCGGCGGCCAGCAGCCCGCCGATCAAGCCCGACGTCGCGGTCATGGTAAACACCGCCGCCCGGGTGATGATCAGCCACTTGCTGACAAAGTCCATCTCCTTGTCGGGAGACAGGTTGGCGGTGTCCATCACTTCTTTCCAGTTGGCGAGCAAGGTCATCTTCGCACCTCTGGGACTAAAAGGTCAGGGCAAGTCTACCGCCTTGGGATTATGGTGTAAAGGCAAATGCGGCGAGGCTGGTTCCATGCTAGACTCGCCGCCCCCTCGCCGAGGCTTTGGCAGTGGTCGTCCAAGTCCAAGAACCGAAACAAGACTCGCGTGAGATTTGGTCGAACGCGCTCGCCGCGGCCGCCGGGGTCGCGCGCCAGGCAGCCTCCAGCGAAGAGGATCTGGTCCGAGCGGTCACCAAAGAACTCCGACGGCTCAAGTTGCGCGGCGGGGTGGCCCTCTTACAGCCGGATGGAACCCTGATCGTGCGTGGTCTTACGCTGAGCACGACCGTCGAGCGCCAATTGAAGCGGCTGACCGGTCAGTCTCTGGAAGGCTACCGGTTTGATCCGCAGCAGGTAGACGCCTACCGGCAGGCACTCCAAGATCGCCAGGCGGTTTTCACGTCCGACCGATCCAGGGTGATCGGCCAGATGATGCCTGAACAATTCCATCCGCTATTACCCCGCATCCTTCAGTTGCTGGGCGACCATCCGGTGATCGTGGCGCCCCTGGTGCTGGACGACCAGCTGCTGGGCGCGATGAACGTGAGCGCACCCTGGCTGACGCCGGAAGACGGGCCGATGGTGGCTGCCTTGGCGGACCATGTGGCGATCGCGCTCGGTAACGTTCGGGCGCGGGTTGAGATGCGGGTCTCTCTCGAGCGTGAACGACTGCGCAATCAGGTGATCGAGGCCGTTGCCAGTTCCTTGGAACTCTCGGACGTCCTCAAGAAAGTCCTGGACCTGGCAGTTGAAGTGGTAGATGCCGAGGCCGGCGCGATCGCACTGGTCGACCCTGACAGCGACAAGCTGTCCTACCCCTACCTCGTCGGTCTGCCCAGCTCGCTCAAGGGAGAGGCCACTCCCCGGAATGATGGATTGGCCTGGCGGATGATCGAGACCCGCAAGCCACTCCTGTTGCACGAATACTCTCACCATCCGAGCGCGCTCCCCTCCTGGGTTGAGACCGGAGTCAGAGCTTACTTGGGTGTGCCGCTGATCGCAGGCGATGAACCCATCGGCGCGATGGGTCTCTTCATTAAGGCGAAGGGGCGCACGTTTGCAGAGGAGCATGTCGAGCGGGCACAGGCGGTCGCCACGATGGCGGCCATTGCGGTACACAACGCCCGACTGCTTGCGCAGGCCACCCAGCGGGCGGAGGAGGCCCAGGCGCTGATCCAGACCGCCCGCTCGATCTCGGCCTCCCTCGATCAGGAGACGGTGCTCAAGCTGATTGCAGAGAAGGCCAAGGACTTGCTTCAGGCGGACGGCAGCCGCATCCACCTGCTCGATCCGCAGTCGAACACCCTACGCTGCGTGATTGCCCTGGACGAACCGGCGGAGGCCTTTCAGGCGCTTGACTTGAAGCCGGGCGATGGCCTGGTCGGGCACGTTGTAGAGAGCGGCAAACCACTCATCAGCAACAACCCGCCCGCCGATCCACGCGGGCTGCAGGTTCCCGGCACGCCCGAGCAGGAGCCAGAGGTCTTGATCATGGCCCCGCTGAATGTACGCCAACGAACCATGGGCGTGATGACGCTCCGGCGTCTCGGCAACGAGCGCCCGTTCCGCAACCGCGATCTGGATTTGCTGATCGCGTTCGCCGCCCAGGCCGCGGTGGCGCTGGAGAACGCCTTTCTCTACGGCCAGATCGCCTCCCAAGCCCACCACCTCGAGATCGAGGTCAACGAACGCACCCGAGATCTGGCTCTCTCCGAAGCCCGCTACCGCGCGCTGGTCGAGACCGCCGTGGGCGGAATCTTTCAGGCCGACCTGGAGGCGCGGTTCGTGTACGTGAACCAGGCCTTCGCCGACATGGTCGAGTACAAGGTGGAAGAGCTGCTGGGGCAGCCGATTACAGTCTGCATGCCCAAGGAGGTCGGCCAGGAGGTCTTGCAGAGCTACCAGGCGCGGCTGCGAGGCGAGCTGCCTGCCAGGGATGTCTACGAGACCGTCTTCCTGAGCCAGTTCGATCGGCACGTCCCCGCCATCCTGGCAGTCAGCCTGGTCACCGACGAGAAGGACCAGCCCCAAGGGGTCAGCATCGTGGCCTTCGACATTTCCGAGCGCAAGGCGCTGGAAGCTGCTCTCAAGGCCGAGCGCGATCGGCTCACCGCCATTTTGGCCAACGTCGGCGACGCGGTGTTTGTCATGGACCCACAGGGTCAGATCGAGTTTGTCAACCCGGCCTGGGAACGGCTAAATGGATACGGCTTTGTGGAGGCAGTCGGCCAGACTCCCAAGATTATCAAGAGCGGCCAACACACGCGCGAGTTCTACGATCGGATGTGGGAAACGATCCTGAGCGGAGACACCTGGAGCGGAGAGGTGATCAACCGTCGCAAAAACAGCTCGACCTATGAAGCCGTGGTGACGGTCCAGTCGGTGGTGGATGCCTCCAAGAGAGTGATCAATCTGGTCGGCGTCGAGCACGACATCAGCGCTCTCAAGGAAGTCGACCGGCTGAAATCTCAATTCGTCTCCGACGTATCCCACGAGCTCCGGACGCCGCTTACCAACATCCGGCTGTACTTAGATCTAATGGAAACCACCGACGACAAGGCCAAGTCCGCCCGCTATCTGCAGACGCTTACCCGGGAGAGCGAGCGGCTCGCCAACCTGATCGACGACCTGCTCTCGCTCTCTCGCCTGGAGGCCGGCGCCACGCCCTTCAATCCGGAACGGATGGACATTGCCGATCTGCTCACCGCCCTGGTTGAAGACCGCCGCAGCCTGGCCGCCTCCCGCGGCC
Organism: uncultured Anaerolineaceae bacterium; assembly: GCA_964356605.1. Lineage (GTDB taxonomy): Bacteria > Chloroflexota > Anaerolineae > Anaerolineales > E44-bin32 > JADFRG01. The sequence goes on along the minus strand of CAYHJH010000164.1, from coordinate 438 downwards.
TGGAGCTGACGATTCAGACCGAGGAGCGGTTGCCAAAGGCAAATGTAGATCCGCGATTGCTCGGCCAGGTGTTTACCAACCTGCTCACCAACGCCATGCACTACACGCCCGCAGGCGGGAAGATCACCGTGCGCACCCTGTCCCGCTCTGGGACCGATCGCCGCTGGGTCACGGCCGAGATTGAGGACACCGGCATGGGAATTACGCCCGAGGAGCAGCCGTTGATCTTCAGCCGTTTCTACCGCGGTCGGGCCGGCGAAGCCTCCGGTGAGTCTGGCACCGGTCTCGGCCTGGCAATCTGCAAAGAGATCGCCGACCTGCACAGCGGCCGAATCACGGTGGAGAGCCCCGGCTTCCATGGCAAGGGGTCCAAGTTCACCGTTTGGCTGCCGCTGGCCGAAAAGCCCCAAGTCACCACTGCACTTGCCGACTGAGAAC
>CAYHJH010000163.1:0-4298 GCA_964356605.1 uncultured Anaerolineaceae bacterium | reverse complement strand
CCAGGCGGGGAATTGCTGCTAGCTCAGCCGCTCGGGGTGGCGCGTACTCTCGGCGTCAGCATGTCGCCAAACGGAGCGTACCTGGCCTTTTACGTCTTCAAGGGTGGGGATCAGGGGGCTGCCATTCAGGTCTGGGGGCGAGGCAGCTCCGACCCTTGAGCAAGGCGCGCTCGGGTTCCGCCTCCCCGGCTGGCCTGCTACCGACCATGAATGGAGGTCTACGCGTAATAGGCCGCACGATCCTGCCACCATCGCATAACCCCCGATCGTAACCGCCCAGCAAGCCTACTCTGGCCATGCCGGTGGTAGACTCGCCGCGCATGCCAGTCGGTGAAGCCACCGCGGTTGCTCACCCCAACCTCGCGCTGGTCAAGTATTGGGGCAATCGGGACCACGCCCTCCGGATCCCTGCCAACGGTTCAATCTCTCTGACGCTTGGCGGACTCCAGACCCGCACACAGGTCCGCTTCGATTCCGGCCTCGATCGCGATCAACTCACGATCAACGACCAACCGGCCGAGCCAGCGGCTCAGGAGCGGGTTACCGGGCATCTGAACCTCATCCGTGAGTTGGCTGGAAAGCGAGTTCCGGCGCTCGTGTCCAGCCAGAGCGATTTTCCCCAAGAGGCCGGCCTGGCCTCCTCGGCAGCAGCCTTCGCGGCGCTGACACTGGCCGGATGCGCTGCGGCCGGGCTGAAGCTCGATCGGCGGGAACTCTCCTCGCTTGCCCGCCGCGGCTCCGGCTCGGCTGCCCGCTCACTCTATGGCGGTTTCGTGGAGCTGGTGGCCGGAGAGGACCATCGGTCCAGCTTCGCCCAGCCTCTGGCTCCTGCCGACCATTGGAAGCTAATCGATCTGATCCTGTTAGTCAGCCGAGAATCGAAGGTGACCGGCTCCACCGCCGGCCATGCGGCCGCGGATACCAGCCCGCTGCAGGCCGCCCGGGTCGCCGATTCGCCGCGGCGCCTTCAAGAGTGCCGCGAGGCAATTTCCACGAAGGATTTCGCCCGCCTCACGGAGGTCGTGGAGCAGGACAGCGACATGATGCACGCGGTAATGATGACCTCCACCCCGGCGCTCCACTATCTGCAGCCATTGACGCTGGCCGTAATGGCAAGCGTGCGGAGCTTGCGAGCACTCGGGGTGGCGGCTTGCTACACGGTCGACGCCGGGCCCAACGTTCATTGCCTCTGCCTGCCGGAGGGCGAGCAAAGGCTCCGGGAGACCCTGGAAGGCCTCTCTCCGAACCTGGAGATACTGCGGGCGATGCCAGGAGAGGCGGCCTGGCTGGTATGAAGGGTTCATCGGGCGCCATCGGGCCGGGTGATATAATCGCTCGGCCTTGCCGGGTGAGGCCGGTGATTTCACGGCGTGTCTGATTTCCTGCTGTTTGCAATCGTTCTAGGCGCTCTCATCATCGGGCACGAGTTGGGACACTTCCTCGTGGCCCGCTGGCTTCATGTGCGAGTGGAAGAGTTTGGACTCGGATTCCCTCCCCGTCTGGCCACCTTGTTCGAAGCCGGGGGAACCCGATTTACCCTGAACCTGATCCCGCTGGGCGGCTTTGTCAAACCTGCCGGAGAAGACGACCCCTCGGTTGAAGGCGGCCTAGCAAGCGCCAACCGGCGGACCCGGGCAACGGTGTTGATTGCTGGCCCAATCGCAAATATGGTATTGGCCGTATTGGCCTTCACGGCCGCCTTCAAGTTCGCCGCCCCTGACCCAGAGCGAGTGGTCATCACCCAGGTCGAAGAAGGATCACCCGCGGCCCTGGCCGGAATCCGACAAAACGACCAGATCCTGAGTGTGGACGGGGTCGAGGTCAGCAGCTTCCAGGCCCTCCAGACCGCCATCACTGGCCGATTGGACCAGCCAACCTCTGTCGACCTGCTCCGCGGAGACGAGACGATCAGGGTTGAGCTAACCCCTCGGACCGCGCCCCCGGAGGGACAGGGCCCAATCGGTGTGACCCTGGGAAATCCGACCCGCGCAGTCTCCTGGCCAGAGGCCGTCGGATTGGGCCTCCGAGCGACTGGATTCCAATTCAGCGAAATGATCCACCTGCCCAGTCGCCTCTTGCGTGGGGAGATCGCCCCTGAAGAGGCTCGCATCAGCGGGTTGAAGGGCATGTATGACATGCTCGTATGGGCAGGACAGATCGATCGCTCCGCCCAGCGCCCGTTCCTCACCCTGAACCTGATCGGCGTCATCAGCGGCGGGCTTGCCCTTGCCAATCTGCTCCCGATTCCTGCGCTCGACGGCGGTCGGTTGATGTTTGTGGCCTTCGAGGCCATCGCGGGCAAGCGAGTGCCTCCAAGACACGAAGGGCTAGCGCACACGCTAGGATTCATGGTCCTGCTTGCTTTGATCCTCTACGTAAATGTGCAGGACTTCGTCAACCCCATCAACCTTCCCCGGTAATCGTCGCCAATCATGGCGCAGGCCTTCGTTGAACTGCTGAAACTGCTGGGCAGCGAAGATCAGCCCTTAGTAACGTCCAGGTTGGCGGAACTTTCTGATCTCGACGTCGCCCGGCTCGAGCAGTTTTGCGCAGCCTGGGCCTCTTTCTCCGCGGATAGGCGCCATTCCATTCTTAAGCAGCTCGGGCAAATGGCCGACTCGCAGATTGAGCTCTCCTTCGAAGCGATCAATCGGATGGCCTTGGACGACCCTGACCCTCGATCGCGCGCCCAGGCCATAGCTAACTTATGGGAGTCCGAAGACCCCAGGCTGGCGCGGCCGCTGCTGGTTCTCCTTGAGGCCGATCCCGAGATTGGGGTCAGAGTGGCCGCCGCCCGGGCGCTGGGCCTCTTTGTCTTGCTCGGAGAAACCGAGGACTTGAGCGCCGAGTTGCTCTTGGATATCGAAGAGGGTCTGCTCAGGGCGGTCCGGGAGGACAAGAGTCCTGAGGTCCGAGACGGCTGCCTGCAGTCCCTGGGATTTTCTTCCCGCGAAGAGGTGCCTGCACTTATCGAACAGGCCTACTCTTCTTCGCTTGAGTCGAGTCTTCGCTCGGCTCTGCAAGCAATGGCGCGGTCCGCCAACTCTCGCTGGGAACCGCTAGTGATGGCCAAGCTGTACGATCCCGGGCCAGACATCCGATTGGAGGCTGTCCAGGCCGCTGGAGAGCTTGGCTTGCGGCAGGCGGCCCCAGACCTCGTCGATCTCCTGGACGATGTTGACGATCGAGTCCGGCGGGCAGCCATCTGGTCGCTCGGCCAGGTGGGAGGTCCGCTCGCTTCCGAGGCGCTGGCGAAACTGCAGGACAGCGTCACCGGTGAGGAAGTGGAATTGGTGCAGGACGCACTGGACAACCTCGCATTCGAGGACGGCGCGCGCGACAACTTCACGTTCGACCTCGACGACGCCGAGGATCCTGCTGATTGAGCAACCTGCTATCGCTCTTCGCCAACAACCTCCTCCCTATCCTGATCACCGCGGCGGCCGGTTTCCTGGTCCAGAAGTTCCTTGGTCTCAGCCCGCGGCCGCTCTCACAGGTCGCCTTCTACTTGCTTTCGCCCGCCTTGGTCTTCAGCCTCTTACTTGCGGCCGAGATCCCAAGCACTCAGATACTGGCGATGATGGGCTTCGCGGCCGCAGTGGTCTTGATCGTCGCTGTCGCCAGCTTGCTGTTGAGCCGCGCGTTGAGCCTCGGTCCCAAGCTGGCCGCGGCCGTGCTGCTCTCAACCGCATTCATGAATGCCGGGAACTATGGGCTCTCTCTGAATCAGTTTGTATACGGCGAAGGGGGGCTGACCTGGGCCAGCCTGTATTTCGTGGCCTCGATGATGTTGACCAATTCCTTGGGGGTCTTCGCCGCATCGCGAGGACAGCGCGGACCCTTGGCGGCATTCCGAGAGTTGGCCAAAATCCCGGCGGTCTACGCCATCCCGCTGGCCCTGGCCGTGCGCAGTCTCGGCATAACGCTCCCCGCGCCGATCAGCCGGCCCATCGCGCTGCTTGGCGCAGCTGCGGTTCCCGTGATGCTGCTTATCCTTGGCATGCAGATCGGGTCAGGCAGGGCGATTACCAACCGCGGTCTACTTGCCGCCTGCGTCGGCCTGAGATTGGTGCTGGCGCCGCTGGCAGCCTGGCTCATCGCCCCTTACTTCGGATTGGATGGTCTGGCTCGGCAGGTCGGGGTGCTCGAATCGGCGATGCCGACGGCCGTGATGAGCACGATCATCGCCATTGAGTTTGATGTTGAGCCTGCCTTCGTCACCGGAGTCGTGCTGGTCACGACTCTGTTGAGCCCCTTGACGCTGACACCGCTGATCGCGCTCCTGGCAACTTAAAGCC
>CAYHJH010000162.1:0-4387 GCA_964356605.1 uncultured Anaerolineaceae bacterium | reverse complement strand
TACTAGGTGCTCGTCATACCGCCAGGATCCTCGGATATTTCGGCACGGGGGCGACCCTTCGCTAGCCGAAGTATCTGGTCCCGTGGCGACCGGGGCGCGATTCCCACTCGCTGGGCGCGATGCCCGCGGTCTCAAGTTGATTGGATTGACCGCTCGCGCTCGGCTATAATCCGAAGTACGTGTTCGGGGCGTAGCGCAGCCCGGTAGCGCACCTGCATGGGGTGCAGGGGGTCCCGGGTTCAAATCCCGGCGCCCCGACAGGGGACCGTCGGCAGTTCGCGACGGTCCCTATTATTGAGCCGAGGACGTGGTGGGCGAGGATTTCGGAACGAGGTCATGGGAAGAAAGCAAACCGCGCCATGGCAGGCGCGGTGAACTTGTCGGGATAAGAATAGGGGTGTGCCGGCTTAGAGGATTAGCGCCTCCGCTGGCGCCTCAAGAAAGCCGAAACGACTCTGACCGGCGCGGCGACTGGAGCCTGCCGGACCTTGCTATCAACCAACGCGCTGACTAGTATGAGCAGTGTTGCCATCGCCAGAACAAAGAGTTGTGCCTCGTCCATGCCCCGATCTCCTAAGCGTGTTGACCACTGCTAAGCTAGCACAGCTTGCGCCGGAACGAGCTTACAGATAGTTTTCTGTTTCAGCGATGAGAGTCCAGCTTTTCGCAACTTGCTTGGTGGACAGCCTTTTCCCGGAAGTCGGGGAGGCGGTGATCGAGGTCTTGGCCAGGGCCGGGGCGGAGGCCTGGTTCCCAGTCGGCCAAACCTGCTGCGGCCAGCCGGCGCTCAACGCCGGTCTCCGCCCGGAGGCTCGATCGCTGGCGATTCACACCCTGGATGTCTTCGCCGGCGAGGAACCCGTGGTGGTCCCTTCCGGATCCTGCACCGACATGATCCGGCACCGATTCCCAGAGTTGCTATCCGATGACCCCAGGCTGCTGGAGCGAGCCCGGGAACTTGCTTCCCGAACCTACGAATTCAGCGAGTTCTTAGTGGACCAGCTATTGATCGCCGATTTCAACGCCTCTTCTCACCTGGTTATCGGCTATCACCCTTCCTGCCATTTACTCCGAGGGCTTGGGGTGGACCGCCAGCCGTCTCGGCTATTGGAGGGGGTCGCGGGAGCCTCAACAGTCCGGCTGGACTCAGAATGCTGCGGTTTTGGAGGGTTGTTTTCAATCGAGATGCCAGAGATCTCTACCGAAATGCTCAGGCGCACCCTCGACCGCATCGAAGTTGCTGGCGCTGAGCTGGTTGTCGGGTGCGACGTGAGCTGTCTGATGCAGATCGAGGGCGGACTTCGCCGGTCGGGTTCACCAGTCCGCTGCGCTCATCTGGCGCAAGTGCTGGCGGGCCGCGAGGGAGGCTTACGATGAGCTCCATGTTCGTGCAGCGCGCTCACGCGGCCATCGCGGATGCGCAGCTCCAGCGGTTGCTGGACCAAAACTATGAAGCGCGCCAGCGCGCCCGCGAGGCGGCCCTCCACGGATTGCAAGATCCCACCGAGCTTCGCCGTCGAGCGCGCGCGATCCGTCAGCAGGTGGTCGCCAAGCTCGAGGCTTACTCGAATCAGTTTGAGTCCCGGCTGCGTGAGAACGGAGTTCAGGTTCACCGGGCATCCGATGGGCCCGAGGCCAACCGGCTGATCGTGGAAATTGCCCAGAGGCACGGAGCAGAGCTGGTCGCCAAATCAAAGTCGATGGTCACCGAGGAGATTGGCTTGAACGAAGCCCTCGAGGCGGCCGGCATCCGGCCGGTTGAGACCGACCTGGGGGAGTTCATCGTGCAATTGCGCGCAGAGAAACCGTCCCACATTCTCACTCCTGCCCTGCACCTGAGCACCGCCCAAGTTGCCGAGTCGTTCAGAGGTAGGCTCGGCGCTGAAGTCGGCGACGATGTGGAGCAGATCAATGCCGCCGCTCGAGCCCATCTTCGAGAGGTCTTTTTGAAAGCCCCAGTGGGGCTTAGCGGAGTGAATTTTGGAGTGGCGGAGACGGGCACTTTGTGCCTGGTTACAAACGAGGGGAACGGCCGGATGGTGTGCACTGTGCCTCCCGTGCACATCGCCGTCATGGGGATTGAGCGATTGGTTCCTAGCCTCGACGATTTGGCCGTGATGTTGCGCCTTCTGCCCCGGTTCGCGACTGGTCAGAAGATCTCCAGCTACGTCTCGTTGATACATGGCCCTCGACATCCCGCCGACCCCGACGGGCCATCCGAGCGTCACCTGATCTTGGTCGACAACGGACGCTCCAGGTTGGCGGGTACGCCGTTGGCCGAGTCGCTGCTATGTATCCGCTGCGGGTCCTGCCTGAATGCCTGCCCAGTATTCAGGGAGGCCGGGGGACATGCCTACGGAAGTGTCTATCCCGGACCGATTGGCGCGGTAGTCTCGCCGGGGCTGTTTGGATTCGAACAGTACGGAAACCTCGCCCAGGCTTCGACCCTGTGCGGAGCCTGCACGGACGCCTGCCCGGTCGGGATCGAGATTCCGAGGTTGCTACTGGAAGTTCGGGCAAGCTCAGCCCCCACGCCCACGGCCCGGAAGCTCAATCTCTACACCTGGTTGGCGCTTTCTCCCAGCCGCTTTCGCTGGGCTCAGCGGCTGGCCGCAATCGCGACCAAAGCGTTGCCAAGCCGCGGTGGGTGGATTACCCAGCTCCCCGGACCGCTGGCGGCCTGGACCGGCACTCGTGACTTCCCGCCGTTCGCGCGTCGGCCGCTGCGGTCGAGAGTTCGTCGCAAGCGGCAGCAGGTTTGGCCGCGCAGGCCGGAGCTGGAACCGCCGAGGGAAGCTCCACCAGCTATCGAGTCCGCGGAAACAAGTGAGAAAGCTGACCTGTTCGAACAGGAGCTCAGGGCCTTGGGGAGCGAGGTGATCCGATGTTCGGAGTCGGATGCCCCCGATCGGATTGTCGGGGAGCTCTACGTACTCGGGGCGAGCCGGCTCTTGGCCTGGGGCCAGGTTGAGCCAATCTTATTCACAGTCTTGCAGCGGCTTACGGAGGAGGGCTTTCCGGTCACTCAGCCCGAGGTCCCGCACGGAGCGGCAAGAGACGAAGCCGTGCGCTCCCTCGGCGAAGCCGAGGTTGGGCTGACCGGCGCGGTGGCAGCACTTGCCGAGACCGGAACCCTCGTACTTTCAACCGGCTCGCGACGCTCCCTGCTGCCGTCGCTGCTCCCGGAAGTCCACATGGCGATTGTGCGGTCGAAGGACATCTATGCCGACCTGGAGAGTTGGCTGCACGCGGGTGGATCGCAGTACATCGCGGGCAGTTCAAATCTGACCTTGATCAGTGGACCCTCACGTACCGCCGATATCGAGATGACCCTTACCGTCGGCGTCCATGGCCCACGGCAGCTTGTGGTTTTCCTCATTGAGTAGCGGGCGCTTCGGAAACCCCTAGCTTCAACCGCTCCCCGGACAAAGCCTCGAGCACGCCGATGACCGCCGAGTTATCCAGTTCGCCCATACCGAGCGGCAACATCGCCTGAAATAGCTGCAGATTCACCGAGCTGGCGGGCAACGGCATGCCATAGGCACGGGCGGTGTCCAGCACGATCGCCAGATCCTTATGCATCATATGGGCCTTGAACCCCGGCCCGCGCTCGCCGGCGAACAAGCGCGGTGGCTTAACGTCGAGTGTCCAACACTGGGCCGCCCCACTCCGAATCGCCTCCACGACCCGCACTGGCGATACTCCCGCTTTCTGCGCCAGCAGGATCAACTCCCCCATCGCAACCATTTGGGCCGCCACCATGATTTGGTTGCAGGCTTTGGCCACTTGTCCGGCGCCGCTCTCGCCGACGTAAGTAATCGTCTTACCAACCGCCTCGAGAATCGGCCTGGCTTGCTCAAGGGCTAGCTTGGGTCCCCCAACCATAATCGCAAGCGTGCCGGCCTTGGCGCCGACCTCGCCGCCGGAGACTGGTGCATCGAGCGCCGCCACATCTTTTTCTTGAAGCCTCGCCGCAATTTGCCGCGCGGTCTCCGGCCGGATCGTGCTGTGATCGATGTAGAGGCTTCCCGGCCGCACACCCTCTAAGATCCCGTTCTCGCCCAACACGACCGCCTCTACGTCCGGGGAATCGGGCAGGCTGGTAATCACAACCTCGTTCAATTCGGCGACCTCCCGTGGCGTATGAGCCTCCCGAGCGCCTGCCGCTACGAGTTCCTGCACCGGCGCCCGGCTACGACTATGGACCGTGAGGTCGAAGCCTGCTTTCAACAAATTCATGGCCATCGGCTTGCCCATCAGGCCGAGCCCGATGAAACCGACTCGCTTGATCATGAGGCCTCCCTTGGGTCTGCAGTTTGGGTGAGTCTGGAGTCCCGATGCAACTCAGGAATCCACTGACGCCCATTATGAGGCATCAGCGGACGGG
>CAYHJH010000161.1:0-4435 GCA_964356605.1 uncultured Anaerolineaceae bacterium | reverse complement strand
GGCGGCTGACGCGGGCTGGCCGCGGGTGTATTTCTCCCCGCCTAGGGGGCCGCCGATCTCCGCCCCAGAAGTGCCGATGTTCACGTTGGCGATCCCGCAGTCCGAGCCGCGGGCGGAAAGAAAAGTTTCCATGGTGCGCATGCTGTCGGTAAAGATTGCGCTCGAGAGCCCCTGCGGGACGTCGTTATGCAGATCGATGGCTTGCTCGATGGTTTCGTACTCCAACAGGTACAGGATCGGTGCAAAGGTCTCCTGCTTCACGATCTCGGTCTGGGCCGGCATCTTGACGATCGTCGGCTCGACAAAGTTTGGCCCCAGGTCTTCCCGGCGCTTCCCGCCGACCACGATTTCGCCGCCATCCTGTTTGATCCTTTCGAGGGCCGAATGCATCTCTTTGACTGCCGAGCCTGCGACGAGAGGGCCCATGAGCGTGTCAGCTTTCAGCGGATCTCCGATCCGGACCTGCTCATAGCCTTTCACCAATCGGTGGGTGAGATCATCGGCAATGTCCTTGTGCATGATGATCCGGCGGGTCGAGGTGCAGCGCTGCCCGGCAGTTCCCACCGCGCCGAACAGGATGGCACGGGTTGCCAGCTCCAGATCGGCATCCTCGGCCACGATGATTGCATTGTTCCCGCCGAGCTCCAGAATGGTCCGGCCAAACCGGCGGGCGACAGTCTCCGACACGCGCCGGCCGATGACGGTCGAGCCGGTGAACGAGATCAGCGGTACCCGGGTGTCGTTCAGCAGCCGCTCGCCCACGTCCGAACCGCTGCCGATGACAAGGCAGAAGATCCCGCGGAGCCCGTGATCGGCCATCACCTGATTGGCCAGGTGCTGCACCGCGATGGCCGTCAGTGGAACCAGGCTGGAGGGTTTCCAGATCACCGGATCGCCGCAAACCGCTGCGATGGCGGCGTTCCAGGACCACACCGCCACGGGGAAGTTGAAGGCCGTGATCACACCGATCGGGCCGAGTGGGTGCCACTGCTCGTACATTCGGTGAGCAGGCCGCTCGGAGTGCATCGTCAGTCCATAGAGCTGGCGAGACAGCCCGACCGCGAAGTCGCAGATGTCGATCATCTCCTGGACTTCGCCGTGGCCTTCCACCCGGATCTTGCCCATCTCCAGGCTGATGAGGTCGCCAAGCGGCTCCGTATTCTCCCGCACCAGCTCGGCGAAGTCGCGCACCACCACCCCCCGCTTCGGAGCGGGGAGCTCGCGCCAGGACTTGAAGCTCTCCGTCGCCGTGGCGGCAACCCTCTCGTACGTCGCCGACGTGGCTTGGGTGACCTTGGCGATAGGCTCACTTGTGGTTGGGTTGTAGGAGACGAGTTCCTTACCAGCCGGGTCTGAGATCCAATCATCTGGACCGGTGCAGGCGCCGGGGTTGGTCTCACTAAGCTTGAGCTTCTTGAGCAGCGAGTCCATTGAGCTCACTCCACATAACGGGGTTCGATGTCAGTTTAGCACAGGGAGCTTTGAAGCCTTCGGTCGCGCCCGGTGAAGCCGCGAGCGGGATAGGCCAGGCGAAGGGGTTTGCCCGCAGCAGGGTGCTGACGGTCTAAAGGACTTGATGGAGTTTTGCGCGCGGGTTACCCGGTAGGGTACAAGCGCCCTCGCTGACTAGCCGCGGACTCGAGTGCCAAGCCCATAACCCAGCAGCGCCGCCTGCACGTTGCCGGGAATGTTCCCCGAGAAGATCCGCACGTCGACGCCCGGGATCAGCCGGGACAGTTCGAGCGCCAGTTCGACCTTCTGGGCCATTCCGCCGGTCACGTCAGGTGCATCGGAGCCACGCAGCTCGACGGAGGAAAGGTCGGCGGTAGTAATCTCTGGAAGCACCCGGTTTCGCTCGGGGTAGCGCTCATACACGCCTTCTTCGACCCCTGCCAGCAGTATTCGGGTGGCCTTGAGTCGGTTGGCCAAATAGGCCATCACTTGCTCGGTTGAAAGGACGGTGGCGCCGCGCGAGCGGTCGAAGGCCACGTCACCTTGGACCAACGGCAACATACCGGCCCGCAGGGCCTTTCGGATCGGCTCGTCGGGGAAGGCCACAATTCCTCCGCCGTCGGCGACAGCCATTGCTGAGGGTGGGAACGAGAAGACCGGAAGGCCCGCCTCTCGCAGCGTGTCCATCACCAGCCGGTGCAGGCGATTGGCCGCGGCCCAGGTGTCCAGGAACCCACGCCACTCTTCCTGAGTCTTCACGCCGTGCTGAATCCCGGATTGCTCGGCTGCAGGGTGTCCGAAGGATCCGGAGCCGTGGCCGATGAGCAGCTTCAGGTCTGGTTTGATTTGGAGGGCCTCGTTGATCTCGCGAGCAAGGCGCTGGAGTACCGTGAGTCGCAGCGTCTCGCGCCGGGACTTGTCGGTAATCAGTGAGCCACCCAGCTTTAGAAAGATCATGCCCCGACCTCGGTTCGGATGGTCCGAACCGCGCCCGCATCGCGCACCGCCGCCTCGACCGCGGCCGAGGATTCGGGCATGACCAACGCGATCATGACGCCGCCTCGGCCAGCGCCGGACAGCTTGGCACCGAGCGCGCCGGCTTGCTTGGCAGCGTTGATCAGCCGCTCGAGTCCCGTGCTGCTGACGTCGATCTTCTTTAGCAACGCCTGATTCCGGTCCATGAGTGGGCCCAGCGAGCTTGCTTCTCCGTGTTCAATCAGCCGGAGTGCCCGGTCGGTGAGGGAGCCGATTTCGGAGAACACCGGCTCCATCGACGTCGGGTCGGCATTCCAGCGTTCGCGTACGGCCGCCACCACCTCTCGAGTTGCCGAGGTCTCTCCAGTGTCCCCAATCATAAGCGTGAATGCGGCCGTGACATTGAGGATCCTCGGAGCGCTGCCCGGGATGAAGTAGACCGGTTGCTCATAGGCCACCACGGTATTGTCGATGCCGGAGGGCGTGCCGTGGTGCAGTTTTTCAACTTCAAAGGCGAGCGCGGAAGCACGCTCGGGAGGCAGTTCGTGGCCCAGGTGCGCGGCTAGGGCACGCAGTACAGCGACGGATACGGCTGCGCTGGAGCCCATTCCGGAGGCCAGCGGGATGTCCGATTCGACCCGGATGTGCAGGGCGGCGGGCGGCTTTCGGCCAATTTCCGCAAACACGAGGCGAACCGCCATGGCCAGTGGGTCGTCCCCGGGCATTTCGTGTAGCCATAGATCGATGCCAGCGCCGGGCGCTTCGATACGGATGCTGCCCGAGGCGGCGTCCGCTTGTTCCGTAACTTCTGCCTGCGCCTTTACGGCGTTGACCGGCACGGCCAGCGCGGGCTTGCCGTATACCACCGCGTGCTCCCCGAAGAGGATGACTTTCCCGGGAGCGCTCCGTACCGTCATGTGGGATCCAATCGGGGATCTGGGCCCAGACGAGCGCCGGCGATTACCGGCGCGGATCCATCCAGGCAGAAGTGCTCACTGGCCGAAGTAGAGGATCAGGATCGCGATCAAGCCCCAGAGGAGTAGCGTAATCAACAATGGCCGGTCGGTGAGGATGAGCTCCTCCGGCGCGCCGCCGGCGTCCTCGACATGGATCAGGTGCAGATAGCGGAAGATCCCGTAGAGCACGAATGGGATGGTGAGCATCATCAGATGATTTGCGGGGAGGTTCTCGGCCGAAAAGGTATAGAGCGAGTATGCCATAATCGTCGTCGCCGAAACGACGACGATCAGTTGATCCAGGAACTCAACGTTGTATCCGTCCAGCACGCGGCGGTGGGAGTTGGCGCCCTCGGCCAGCAGCAGCAGTTCCGCCCGTCGTTTGCCAAACCCGATGATGAGCGCCAGCAGCGTCGTGCACACGTACAGCCAGGGGGAGAAGCGGGAGACCTGGATCAGGCTGACGCCGGCCGCGACTCGCAGCACGAACCCGGCCGCGACAATCAACACGTCGATGATCGGACGATGTTTGAGCCAGAACGAATACAGCAGGTTAAGCACGAAGTAGCCGGCGACGATCCAGCCGAAGGCGGTCTCGAGCAGGAAGCTTGCCGCTAGAGAAGAGACAGCCACGACGCCCGCGATCGCGGCCGCCACTGGGATGGATAATTCACCAGCGGCGATCGGTCGTTTCTTCTTGACCGGATGGCGGCGGTCGGCCTCGACGTCGGCGATGTCGTTAATTAAGTAAACCGAACTGGAAATCAGGCACAGCAGCACAAATCCTGCGACCGTTCGGGCGAGCGGCTCCGGACGGGTGAGCTGCTCGTCGAAGACCAGCGCGGCGAAGATGAAAACGTTCTTGGCCCACTGCTTGGGCCGCATGCCCCGGAACAGCGCCTTGAGCATGGGTCGTAGGATAGCAGGTGGCACTGTGCCGGGCAAGCGGACGCCGGTTCTAGGATAGGAATCGAGACCTCCATCTGAGATGGCCGCTCCGAAAGAACGCCTGGACAACCTGCTGGTGAAACGCGGGCTGGTCGAGAGCCGCT
>CAYHJH010000160.1:0-4435 GCA_964356605.1 uncultured Anaerolineaceae bacterium | reverse complement strand
TTCCAGTACCTGACCGCATTGTTTGGCGCCTTCTTGGCTGCCCTGTGGCTGAGCTTGATCTTCTGGACCTACCGCGATATTCGTTCCCGCAGTCAGGATACCTTGGTGCAGATCCTGGCGGCTCTAACGACAGCCGTAATGGGGCCTTTTGGTCTGCTCATCTATCTGATCCTGCGACCCGCGCAGACGATCGATGAGGCTTACCAGCACACGCTAGAAGAGGAAGCGTTGTTGACAGAAGTTGAAGAGCAACCGATCTGCCCCGGGTGCGGAAACCGTACGCAGTCCGAATGGCAGCTCTGTCCGAATTGCCACACCCACTTGCGAAAAGCCTGTGCGAAGTGCGATCGCCTGATGGAACTGTCCTGGCAGATCTGTCCCTATTGCGGAACTCCTGCTCCGGGCGTGCGAGCAGAGGCCAGTCTCCCAACAGCAGCTAGCTAATTCGCTTTCTCAGTTCTGCGCTTCGTCAGCGCGGACCATCCAGCATACTCCGCCTCTGCCCCCAACTCCTTCTCGATCCGCAGCAGCCGGTTGTACTTGGCCACCCGGTCAGAGCGCGCTGGCGCTCCGGCCTTAATCTGCCCCATCGACAGGCCGACGCAGAGATCGGCAATCGTGGTGTCTTCGGTCTCACCTGACCGGTGTGAAGCAATCGTCCCCCAGCCGGCCTGCTTGCACAACCGCACTGCTTCGATCGTCTCGCTCAGAGTCCCGATCTGGTTGAACTTGGCCAGCAGCGCGTTGCAAGCCTTCCGTTTGATGGCCAGGCGCACTCTTTCCGGATTGGTAACGAGCAGATCATCCCCGACCAGCTGGATCCGATCCCCAAGGGTTTGAGCAAGGAGTTTCCAACCCTCCCAGTCGTCCTGCGCAAGGCCGTCTTCCAGCGACACGATCGGGTACTGCTCGACCCAATGCGCCCAGAACGCCACCATCCCCTCGGCGTCTAGCTCTCTCCCCTCGCGTCGTAGTCGGTACTTGCCGTCGTCATAGAATTCAGAGGCCGCCGGGTCGAGGGCTAACCCAACTTGCTCGCCGGCACGGTACCCGGCACGATGGATCGCCTCCAGGATCAGTTCGACCGCCTCCGCGTTGGCCTTCAGCGCCGGTGCGTACCCACCCTCATCACCAACCAATACGGTGTAGCCCTTTTGCTTGAGCACTCCGCGCAGCGCGTGATAAATCTCGACACCCCATCGCAAGCCCTCGGCGAAATTCGCCGCCCCCAATGGCATGATCATAAACTCCTGAGCGTCAGTCGTCTGCCAGCCAGTATGGGCACCACCATTCAAGATGTTCAGCAGCGGGACCGGCAATTCCCGGGCAGTGGCGCCGCCCAGCGACGCGTAGAACGGCTTTCCCTGGGCGGCGGCGACCGCCTTCGCTGCCGCCAGACTGACCGCCAGGATCGCGTTGGCTCCCAACCGGGACTTGTTCGGGGTTCCATCGAGTTCGATGAGGGTCCGGTCGAGGGCCGCCTGATCCGCGGCATCCAGCCCACGCACGTGATCTGCGATCTCACTGCGTATGTTGCCAACGGCCTTGCGCACACTCTTCCCCATGTAGACCGCCATGTCGCCGTCTCGCAGTTCCAGCGATTCGTGGAGGCCCGTGGAGGCGCCGGAGGGTACCATGGCTTGCCCACGGCTGCCGTCTCGCAAGCTGACTTCTGCTTCCACCGTGGGATTACCCCGCGAGTCGAGGATCTCCAGGCCGTCCACGGATGCGATGCGCGTGTCCATTTCAGGAGGGATTATAACCAGCCCTTCCTTTCGAGATGGTGCCGGAAGGTGGAATCACGAAAGTGATAAAATCGCCGAGTGCTCGGCAAGCCTATCTATTTCGACTACGCGGCGACCACCCCTCTCGATCCGTGGGCGCTCGCCCGGATGCTCCCTTTCTTCGATCAGGATTTCGGCAATCCATCCTCCGTACATCAGTGGGGGCAGCGGGCGGAATCGGCGCTGGAAGGAGCTCGGTCCACGGTCGCGCGCTACCTGGGGTGTGATCGCGACGAGCTGATCTTCACTAGCGGCGGATCCGAGAGCGACAACCTGGCGCTTCGGGGAGCGGCGTTCGCGGCCAGAGAGACCAGAGCCGCCAACCACATCCTGATCAGCCCAGTCGAGCACCCTGCAGTCCTCACAACCGCCAGGCAATTGGCGGAACTGCACGGTTTCGACCTGGAGTTCCTACCGGTTGACGCCTTTGGACGGGTGGATCCAGATGACCTGGCCGTACGCCTGCGACCGGACACCGCGCTCGTCTCGATCATCTACGGCAACAACGAAATTGGGACGATCAATCCGATCCCCGAGCTCGGACGGATCTGCCGAGAACGCGACATTCCCTTCCACACCGACGCCCTGCAGGCGGTCGCGCAATTGGAAACCCGGGTCGGCGAGCTCCGAGTGGACCTGCTCTCGATCGGTGCCCACAAATTCTATGGGCCCAAAGGGGCCGGTGCTCTGTACGTGCGCGAGGGAACTCGTCTGATCCCGACGCAGACAGGGGGATCGCACGAACGCGGACTGCGCGCCGGCACCTCGAATGTCCCACTGATCGTTGGGATGGCCGAGGCGGTGACGGTGGTGGCGGAACGGCGCGGCGATGATTCCGAACGGTTTGGGCAGCTGCGCGACCAGATCATTGAGAGGACTTTGGTAAACATCCCAGGCGCCCAACTGACCGGCCATCCTACAGAGCGCCTGCCGAATCACGCCTCTTTTGTTTTCGACAGAGTGGATGGCAACCAATTGCTAGCGGCGCTCGACTTGGCCGGTTTCGCCTGTTCATCGGCCTCAGCCTGCAAGACCGGCAATCCAGAACCCTCCGAGGTGCTGCTGGCGGTTGGAGTAGATCCCCTGTTGGCCATGAGCTCCCTCAGGGTCACCGTCGGACGGCAGTCCACCGCAGAAGAGGTGGAAGCTCTGTTGGCCGTCTTGCCGGAGACGATCTCCCGACTGCGGGCAGCCGAACCAGCCTTCACATGAATTCGCCAAGAAAAGTTGCGGTTGCGATGAGTGGCGGCGTCGATAGCTCCGTGGCCGCAGCGCGGCTCGTCGAGCAAGGGGAGCAGGTGTTCGGATTGATGCTCCGCCTGTGGGACGCTGGCCCGGAGCATCCGAATCGATGTTGCTCGCCGCGCGATATGGCGAACGCACGTGCAGTCGCGGCGCAGTTAGGAATCCCATTCTACGTCTTGGATGCGCGCGGTCCATTCAGGGAAGTCGTGGTAGATCCATTTATTGATGGTTACCTCAGTGGAATCACGCCCAACCCTTGCCTGGCATGCAATCGACAGATCCGCTGGGGCCTGCTTTTGGAGCATGCGCTGCAGTTGGGTGCGACCCACTTGGCGACCGGGCACTACGCGCGCGTACAAGAGCGCGATGGTGGTTTCCACCTATTCCGCGCACACGATCGATCCAAAGATCAATCCTACGTGCTGAGCGTGCTGGGCCAGACAGACTTGAGCCGCACCCTCTTTCCGCTCGGAGAGCTGACCAAGGAGGAAGCCCGGGTGTTCGCCCGGCGGCTCGACCTGCCGGTTGCGGATCGGCGTGACAGCCAGGATCTATGCTTTCTGGGCGGGGCGGACTACCGGGAGTTCCTCAGTGAATGGGCAACGGTAACCTGGAGCCCGGGGCCGATTCTAGATGCGGCGGGAAGGCAACTCGGCTCTCACCAGGGCCTACCTGCATACACCATCGGCCAGCGGAAAGGCCTCGGGATCTCGTCCCCTGAGCCTCTCTATGTGATCGAGAAGGTTCCCGACCGTAACGCGCTGGTCGTGGGTCCGCGCCGGGCGCTCGATCGGAGGTCCTTCGTGGCGAACCGAGTAAACTGGGTCGCTGGCGAGCCCCCTGAACCTCGGGCAACGGTTACCGTCCAGGTTCGGTATCATGCGCGGCCGGTTGCGGGGCGGCTACAGACCAACGGAATGAGCGGCACGATCACAGTTGAAGTTGAAGAGCCACTCTTTCAGGTTGCGCCAGGGCAGGCAGCCGTCTTCTATCGCGGGGACGAATGCATCGGCGGTGGGGTGATAGTTCAATGACCGCCCCCGGCCTGTACTTCGCCTTACTCGTTTCTACCGGAATGGGGTTGCTTTTCCATCTCATTCGCGGCGGCGGCCTCGGCCGCTTGCTGCTCTATCTTGTGACCGCGTGGGTGGCGTTCCTCGCCGGGCAGTTAGTGGCGGAGTGGCTGAACTGGCACTTTCTCAGAGTTGGCCCGATCAATCTGTTTGCCGCCGTGTTAGCAGCCCTCCTGGGCCTGATGACGGCTTCCGTGCTGGCCGGTCCAGAAGGCGGGCGACGCGCGGCTGGTCGAGACCGCAGGACCGGGTCGCGGGGCTAGTGTGCTATAATTCCGCACTCAATGAGTTTGCTCGAGCCGGATAGCACCGCCTCCAGCAAGCGCAAGCAGG
>CAYHJH010000159.1:0-4440 GCA_964356605.1 uncultured Anaerolineaceae bacterium | reverse complement strand
AGAGAGATGGCGCCGTAGAAGGACAGCGCCAGGATGCTGCCATCCGCGGTAAACTCCAGTCCAATGGCCTCCGAGTAGCGGCCTCGTCCCTGGTCAAAGGCGCGCAACCGCCCACTGGCCAGGTCGATGACCGCGAGCCCATCTCGCGGGCCGCCATCGGAAATTGCTCCCGCGATGGCCAGTAGCTTCCCATCGGGGCTGAAGGCTGCGGCGCTGATCCCCACCAACCCGAACTCCCTCAGCATCGCCCCATCGCTGACCTCGACCAACTGCAGTGGCTGATCGCCCCCGAGCAAGATTCGACCCTGGCCGTCAAAGGCCAGCGCCCGGGAACCCAGGAAGGCCCGGACCTGTCGGAGGTCGGGCACTTGAAAGACGAGTGCGTTCAGGGTGGTGTTAACCGCCAGGTAGCGCTCATCCTGGGACCACACCGCCCCCAGCAGCTGTCCCTTGCCCAAGTGGGTGAGCAGCGTGAGCTGGGAGGCGTCTTGCGTGGTCAGGGCCGCTGGCCCGAGGGGCGGGGCCCCGACCGCCGGGCCAGCTCGGACCCCCCAGGCATAGATCCGGCCGTCCTGGGTGAGCCAGAGCAATTGGCGCCCATTGGCGGCAAAAAGCAGTTGCGCCGCGCTCGCCCGCAGATCCAGTAGCGTCCCCAGCCGCCGGCCGCTCTCGGCATCCCGAATCGCGCCCTCGTCGCCCACCAAGAGCTGCCCCTGAGGGCTGACCGCAATCTGGCTGGCGGTCGCCTCAAAGGTCGCGCTGCGCTCACCGCTGGCGATCTCCCAGATATCCCCACTGGCGGCGATCAGCCGACCCCCCTCCGGCGTGAACGCCACGCCATAGACCTGCGGGCCATGGCCGTAGAGAATCACGGCTCGTGCTCCCGTCCCCACCTCCCAAAGCTCCGCCACCGCTCCCCTGGCAACCGCCAATAGCTTGCCATCCGGCGAGAAGGTGTAATTGGGTCGCCTGGGTGTGAGGGTGAGCTCGGCCCGGACCTCCCCCGACTTCGCCTCCACCAGCGTCAGCCGGTTGCCTCGCAGCAGGGCAAAATGCTCCCCATCCGGGCTGGCCAGCAGGCCCTCTCCTGCCAGGTCGTAGCGCTGGACCAGCTCCTGGCTGGCCAGATCCCAACGCTCGACGCCGGCGCGCTCTTTGAGCAGCAGCAAGTCGTCTCCCAGGTAGGCAATCTCCTGGATCGTCTTCGGGTTCAGGAAGATCCGATAGCGGTCGACCAGTCGACCGCTCGCCGGATCCAGAAAGTCCACTCCCAGCCCGTCCAGAGCGGCAAAGGTGCCAGAATCCGGTGACCTCGCCAGACTTTCGTAAGTCTGTTCCCCGTAGCTCGAGGCGCCGGGCGCGGCCATGTCCCGTTCGTTACGCGCCTCCAGCAAGGAATCAACTCCCCACCAGCCGATCAAGCTCATCCGGGAAGCGGTTTCCCGCCCTATCTCCGCTAAGGCAGCGCCTGCCGCCGCGCTGCTCGGGGGGGCCGAATGCCCCAACTTGGGCTTGATCGCGTAGGCCACTACGCTTCCTGTTGTGGTTTGCACGATCAGTTGCCGGTCATTCGGGGTGAACCAGAGCGCTAAGGCCTCGACCCCCAGAGACCCCAGGTATTGACCCGTGTTGCCATCCCACAGCGAGCCATCGGCCCCGGCGATCAGGTTCCCGCTGGGGCTGATTGCCACAGCATCCGCCTGAACTTCGAACTCAGTGATCCTTTCGCCAGTCCCAACCTCCCACACGTCTCCGCTGGCCGAGACCAGCCTGGCCCCGTCGGGAGTAAACGACAGGCCACGCGTGGGCGGTCCGTGGCCACTGAACTGTCGCACCGCTCTACCGGTCTGAATGTCCCACAGACTGACCCCGGAACCGAAGGCGATGGCCAAGTGCTTTCCGTCAGGGGCAAAGACAAAGTCTTGGCCCAGATCGGTGAGATCGGCCCCTGTCCCAAGCAGCTCGGGGTAAAGCTGCTCAATCGCAACTGCCGAGCCCAGGTTGTGCAGTCGCCTCCCGGTGACCATGTCGATCACCTGGATGTACTTTTCCTGCACGGCAAATGCGCTGCCCTCCGCACTGGCCTCCACTCGGTGGCCAAGGTAGTCATAGGTTTGCTTTAACCGCCCAGTCCCGACCTCCCAGCGCTCCACTTGTCGGAACGCGTTGATCACGGTCAGGAACTCTTCCCCCAGGTAGGCCACATCCAGGATCTCGCCCGAGATTCGCAGCTGTTGCAGCTCCTCTCCACTGACCAGGCTGAAGATAATCACCGTGGAATTGCTCCAGGTGGCAGCCGTGGTCCAGCCCGGGCTGATCACGAATCGTCCGGGAACCGCCTCAGCCAGTCGGGACAGAGGCGCCAGTCGGGAGACGTTCAGGGGAGTGATTACCTCGCCGATGGGCAGCATCGCGGGCGGTTCGAGCTCTCCCACTGCCAATGCCAACGCGGCATTGGGGTCCACCGTCCACAGCTCGACCCTACCGTCGCGGGCTTGACGCACCAGGAATTGCCCATCGGGGGTGAACTGCATGCGGCGAACGCCTTCGCTCTGCACTGGGATGGCGCCCAGCAGCTCCCCGGTGGTCAGGTCCCAGACCGACCCGTCATCACCCACCACCAGCTGGCCGTTGGGACTAACGGTGACCAGGCTGGTCGAGCTGTCGAAAACCGTGACCAGCTCGCCAATGGCGACATCCCACACATCGCCGCTGGCCGAGACTAGGCGTCCTCCATCGGGGGTGAAAGTCAGCGCACCGGTGGGTTCGCCGTGACCTGCCAGGGTGCGCAAGAGCCGGCCCGTGCGGGTATCGTAAAACTCCACGCTGTTGCGGCGGGTCAGAGCAAAGAGCTGGCCATCGGGGGAGAATGAATATTCTTGGGTCGAACCCTCTTCTCCCAAAGTCGCCACCAGCTTGCCCGACTCCAGGCTCAATAGGCTGATGTACTTCTCCCTGACTGCCAGCAGGCGTCCATCGGGGCTGACCCGCATGTCCCGGCCGGCCACGCGAAAGGACTGGATGAGGTTCTTGCTGCTCAGGTCGTACTGCAGGATCTCATCGGCGAACTGGACCAGCACCGAGTTTCCAAGGTGCGCCAGTTCGTACACTTTCCGGCCGACGAGAAACCCCTGGAGTTCGTCCTGGCGGGTGCCGGAACTCAACTCGAAGGTGTCCACCCCCTGCCGGTCCACCAACATCAGGGAATCGCCGCCTGGGCTCATGACGAAAGGAACCGTGCCTTCCCCGGCACGCCAGCTGGCGGACAACCGCCAGGAGGCGGCGTTGTCGGATGTGGCGGCCACTGGGAGCGGCGTCGGGGTCGGGAGCACAATGGCGGTTGGGACCGCGACATTGAGAGTCGGCGTGGCCGGGGGCACCGGCGTGGCGACCAGGCGAGCGAAGCTGGCCGGCTGCACGGTTGCCTCCACTTGCGAAGCCACCAGGGGGCGTTCGGGAAGCCCCGCCAAGTCGCGGGCCCCTTGCAGCAACGTGGCGGGGCCCACGAAGACCACGGCCAGCGCGGCCAGGAGCCCTGCCGCCCCCAGCACAGATGGAAGCGCACGCCGGGTCGCCGCTATTGCCCGCCGCGCCCACTCTTCCGGTTGAAAGGAAGGGGCACGCTCGACGGCTCGCTCTTCCTCACCGATGGTCACCGTCTCTACCAGGGGCTGGTAGCGGTAGGTTGGTTCACCGAGCGCAGCGGCAAATTCGCCCGCAGACTGGAATCGGCTTTCCGCCTTTACCTCCATGGCCCGGAGAGTGGCTGAATCGACATGCGGCGACAGCCCCGGACGGAGCTGCCGCGGCGGAATCAGCGCGGCCATCCCGATTAGCCGGTCTACGCTGTCCGGCGGATTCTGTCCGGTCAGCAGGTTGTAAAGCGTGGCTCCCAGGGCGTAAACGTCGGTACGGGCGTCGGTGTGCCCCAGGTCATATTGCTCCGGCGGGGCGAAGCCGGGCGTGATCCCTTTCGCCCCCGTAGAGGTCGTCTGACCCGCCGACCAATCCTTGGCGAGGCCAAAGTCCACCAGGATGGCCTGGCCCTCGGGCGTGATCTTGATATTGGCCGGCTTTACGTCCCGATGGATTACCGGGGCCTCCAGGCCATGCAGGTAGTTCAGGGCGGAGCAGACTTGTTCGATCCAGCGCACGACCTCGCTCTCTGCCAGGGGTCCCTCCCGCTCCAGCCGCCTGGATGAGTCCTCTCCCTCCACGAAGTCCATCACCAAGTATTGTTCCCGGCCGATTACGAAATGGTTGGTCACCCGGGGGAGGTTGGGATGGCGCAGGGTAGCCAGTAATCTGGCTTCGCGCCGGAACTGCTTTTCGGACCCGGATGATAGATTGAGGTTTTCTTTGACCGCGCAGCGCAGCCCCAGCTCCTCGTCCATGGCCCGGTAGACTGCCCCGAACCCGCCCTGGCCGAGGATCCCTTCG
>CAYHJH010000158.1:0-4496 GCA_964356605.1 uncultured Anaerolineaceae bacterium | reverse complement strand
CGCTATTCTGGGATTGTTCGGTCACTTCGTTCCCTCACAATGACACCCCATCTAGTACTTGATTGCGAAAGTTAGCGCACATACATTGTCATACCCGTGAAAGCGGAAATCCAGCAAAATCAATCGATTCCCGCTTAAGGGCTGCGGGAAGGACGTTACGTGTATTATGGCAATCAAGTACTAGCACCTAGGTATCAGCAAGGAGAGCGCATGGAAAAGCCAGCCGTTGTGGCCCATCCGATCGAGTCGCTCCTTCAGCGCCGGTGGAGCCCTAGGACATTTGCCTCGAGACCGGTCGAGCGCAAGATCCTGCTCAGGCTCTTTGAGGCGGCGCGGTGGGCGCCCTCGTCGTTCAACGAACAGCCATGGCGCTACGTCCTCGCGACACAGGAGGATCCGGAGCGGCTGCAAGAGGCACAGAGCGTCTTGTCACCCGGCAACGCCTGGGCCACCAAGGCACCGGTGTTAGTCTGCACCGTGGCTCAACTGACCTTTGCCCGCAACGCCAAACCGAATCGGCACGCGTTCCATGATGTTGGCGCGGCCTCCGAGAATCTGCTGCTCCAGGCGACCGCGGTCGGCCTGTTCGGTCATCAGATGGCTGGGTTTGACGTGGAGAAGGCGCGCGTCGTCTTCCAGGTCCCCGAGGGGTACGAGCCGGTGGCGATGATGGCCCTCGGGTACCCTGCGGCATTGGAGACGCTGACGGAGGAGCAAAGAACATACGAGCAGCGCGCCCGGGTGCGGCACCCCATCGAGAAATTCGTCTTCGATGGCCGATTCGGCAATGCCATAGAGAATAACACTGCCTAGCTTACGAGACGCACCCCCAATTCGATGAAGGCTCACGACCTGCTTGGCACCACACTCAGGCGGGTCAGCCGCTCGTTCTACCTGACCCTTAAGGTCCTCCCACGCGACGTGCGACGGCCGATCGGCCTCGCCTATCTCTTCGCCCGCGCCGCGGACACGATCGCCGACACCGCCCTTATCAGCCGTGCCGACCGCCTCAAATACCTTGAGCTCTTCCGCGAAGCGTTCAGGGATGGGGAGGTCGGACGGGTTCGTGAGGTCAGCGAGGCACTCACTGCGCCGAACGGAAACGCGGCGGAGCGGGAGCTGCTGACCCGCGTGGAAGAGGCGTTCGCCCTCCTGCAGACCCTCGAGCCGGCCGACCAGTCGATGATCCGGAGGTTAATCCTCACCCTGACGGAAGGGATGGTGATGGATCTCACCACCTTCCCGGGCGAGGACGAGGGCCGCCTGGTGGCGCTGGAGGCGCGAGCCGACCTCGACCGTTATACCTACTACGTGGCGGGGTGCGTGGGGGAGTTCTGGACGGACATTCATCTCGCCCATCGTCCCTCCCTGGTGCGATGGGATCGGGGGGTCATGGTCCGGCGCGGCGTCCGCTTCGGGAAGGGCCTGCAGATGACCAACGTCCTGCGCGATCTTTCAAAGGACCTCCGGATCGGACGTTGCTACCTGCCGCGGCAAGATCTTGAGGAGCTGGGCCTTCATCCGGCCGACCTGCTCGATCCGACAGCCACCACGAAGGTCAAGCCGTTGCTACGGGACCTCCTGGGTGTGACCCTCGATCATTACCGAGAGGGCTGGGCCTATACGCTCGCAGTCCCGAGGCGGGAAGTCCGGATGCGACTCGCCTGTGCCTGGCCGCTGCTCATCGGCCTCAAGACGCTGGCGCTGATCGGGCAGTCGCCCAACCTGCTCGATCCAAGCGTCATCATCAAGATCCCCCGGCGGGCGGTCTACGCGCTGATGGTGCGCTCCTGCGCGAGCAGCGGCTCCAACACTCTACTCGACCTGTACTACCGGCTGTTGCGCCGGAGCGTGCTGGTCTCTGTGTAGATGACGACAGGCCAGAGCAGGGTCAGGGCGCATGTCTGGATCGCCGGGCGGGTTCAGGGCGTCGCGTTTCGAGCCTACACCGTCGATGAGGCGTCGGTTCGAGGAGTCACCGGCTGGGTGGGGAACATCCCGGATGGTCGAGTTGAGGCGGTGTTTGAAGGAGAGAGGGCGGTGGTCGAGGCGATGATCGCCTGGTGCCGGAAAGGCCCTCCTGCCGCGCGGGTCAGCTCGGTCGAGGTAATCTGGGAAGAGCCGAAGGGCGAGGTGGGCTTTGGCATTCGCCATTCAGCACTATGAAGATCCTGATCCTGCCCTAGCGCCGCTGCCGATGCCTTCCGAAATGTCAGCCGGTCTCGGTGGGGTTCTGCGGGTCCCGCTCCCACTCGTACCAGGAGCCGGCGAAGTTGGTAGCAGCCGGATGGCCGATCAGCTTGAGGGCGAACAGGCCAAGTGAGGCCGACACCCCGGCGTTGCAATAAGTGATGACCCGTTTGTCGGAGCCGATGCCGGCCGCCTCGAAGGCACGGCGCAGCTCGGCCTCCGGGTTGAAGGTCTGATACTCCCCGCTGACAAGGGCACCCGCTGGGACATTGCGCGCGCCCGGGATCCGTCCCCTCCGATCTCCTCGACCGATTTCGCCGCGATACTCGCGCGGGCTGCGCAGGTCCAGCAGGACAGTCCTTGGCTCGCCGATGGCGGCTCTCACGTCAGCGCTGCTGACCCGCCAATCTGGCTGGATTCTAGGTGTGAAGGTCATCTGTGGATGGTGCGGCACCTCGGTCGTCACCGGCCGGCCTTCTGCCATCCACTTGCGGTAGCCGCCGTTGAGGAGCATAGCCTTCGGGTGACCGTAATAGTTGAGGACCCACCAGAGGCGCGCCGCGATCTGTCCCACGCCATCCTCGTAGATGATCACGGTGTGCTGGTTGCCGATCCCGAGCTGCCCCACCAGAGCCGCGAATCGCTCCGGCCCGGCCACCGTCATCTTGGCCGGGGCGTCCGGCTGCACAATGTCCAGCGCCCAATCGACGAAGACCGCCCCCGGGATGTGCGATTCTAGGTAGGCCCTGCGGTTTCCTTCATAATGTGGTCGCGGGGCATCCGGGGGCCGTATGATCCCCCTGATGTCCACAATCCGGATCGAGGGATCATTCAGATGTTCGACCAGCCAATCTGTCTCGACCAACAGGTGCGCCCGCCGGGTCTTTGGAGTCACGATTTTCTCCCTTCATCTGATGATGGCTCAGCCTACCCGGAAAAGTCCGGTGTGTCAAGCGCCGCACCTTCCGACCCCGACCCCGATCTGCGCCCCCAGTCTGTCATTCTTGAGCCCTTCGTTTGTCATGCTGAGCGAAGTGAAGCATCTCAGGGTAAACTCCTCGAAGAATCTCCTCTCAGGATGACAAGTGAGCCCGGAGTCCTGAGCGATTGCAATGAACTCAGCGAGCCTCTAGAATGGATGCGACAGCGGGTGGGCATGAGGTGTTGCAGCATGGTTGTTCTCGCCGAGGAGGATAAACATGCCTTTTGATGGTTTTACTGCGAAGGATTTTCAAGTGTTTGCCATCCCCGACTTCCCTGGCCGGATGGCGGCGGTCAGGGGGCATATCCAGCCAAAGCTTTTTGCTCTGGCGGAGGAGATCGCCCCAGGGCTCGCGCCGATCGTCGGCAGTGAAGCGTTCCCCCATGTGGCGAAACACATGAGGCGGACGGTCAATCCGCCGGATGACACCTGGGTGGCCTTCGGGCCGGAGAAGCGCGGCTATAAGAAGGCGCCGCATTTTAAGCTGGCGATCTCCCGCCACTGCATCCGGTTTCTGTTCGAGATGGGGCCGGAGTATGCCGACAAGGCGAAGTGGGTGCGGGCCTGGGAGCGTGAGACTGGCCGGCTGGCAGGGCAGCTCAGAAAGAGGGCGGGGCTCGGGTGGTACAAGAACGAGCACGACGAAGAGCCAGCCGCGCTCTTGGCGAGCCTCTCGCTCCAGGAGATCGGAGGGCTCGCCGGCGAGCTGACGCGGCGCAAGGACGGCCAGCTCGTCCTCGGCCGCCGGCTGGACCCGGCCGAGGTACTCCGCCTGAAACCGGCAGCATTCGTGCAGGCTGCGCTGGCCACATTCGGTGACCTCGCCTTGCTATATCGCCTTCGCTAACGTGTCCCGGATACCGGATGGGGAGGCGGCGCTAGACTTCTGTGTAGAGGCTGACGTATTGCTCGTCGGTGAGCTGATCCAACCTGTTGAGGTCGATATCGTTGGATGCGCGGCCCGGGTATTTGTTGGTGATCTTCACCCCGAAGAACTCCTCAAGCTTGTCGGTCTTCACCATCGTGATGGCGTTCCACGCGTCTCTGGCACAGGCCTGCGCGCACTTGTCGCAACTGATACATTCGTCGAACCGGATCTGGACCGGCGGCACATACCCATGGACGCTGCGATCGTACCCTTTCGCCTCGACCTGCTCGGGCGTCAGGTGTGAGATGCAGTCCACCGGACAGACGGACTGACACGGCGTGACCCACTCCCCATTCCTGACATCGTGCCCACTGCAGCCGGAACAGTTGGCTTCATCCACAAGCGCCATCCACCCCAGCTTCGCCTTCTTCTGACCGATCTTATCAGGGTACTGAT
>CAYHJH010000157.1:0-4529 GCA_964356605.1 uncultured Anaerolineaceae bacterium | reverse complement strand
TCGAGGTTGGCTCCGATCGTCTCTGGCCCGCCAATCTGGCGCAGCCTCTGTAGCGTGCGCGTGTTATAGACCGCTTGTCCGGGATGCATTTCGATCGCAACCCGGACACCCTGCTCGCGCGCCTGGGCGGCCGCTCCCTCCCAGAACGGAGTAATTTCCTCCCTCCACTGCCGTTCGACTAATTCCACGTATTCTCGCTGCCACGTACAGGTTACCCAGTTGGGATACGTGCCTCCCTGCAAGTCCCCCGGGCACCCGCTCATGGTGACGATCGTGTCGATCCCCAGCAAGCTGGCCGCCCGGAGGGTCTTGTGGTAGATCTCCTGGGAATGGGCGCGTCGGTCAGGGTGCGGGTCGAGCAGGTTTCCGTTGCAGTTGAGCGCACTCAAGCCGAGCCCTCGCTTGGAGAGCGCCTCCATGAACCTTTTTCGCGCCCCTGAATCCTCGATCAGTGCGTCCACATCGCAGTGCGGGGCCTGGGAGAAGTTTCCCGTTCCAATTTCGACCGCCTCGACCCCGGCCGAGGCCGCCCAGTCAAGGGCTGCTTCGAAGCTCAGATCGCGCAGAGAATCTGTGAAAAGCCCGATTTTCACGATCGAACCTCCTTGCCCACCCCGAGGATGCCTGCACTCAGGGTCGGGCTGCCCTCCCAGCCGGAGAGCTCCCGCAGCCCATCGATCCCGCGCAGGTAGACCGGGTCGCTGCGGTCGAGGGGGAGGCTCACCGTTCGCCCGGTCACCGCAGACTCGTACGCCGCAAGGGCGGCTTCCAAGCAACGCAGCCCGACTTCGCCGCGCGCGACCGGATCCCGGTCATCGACGATTGCCCTAATAAAGTCTGCATGCAGCGCCGTAAAAGTATCAAGGTTCTCCCTGGGTTGAGGCATTTCAAGCAGGCGCTTTCCCTCCTCGTTCACTAGAACCATTTGATCCAGGGTCGAGAATGGCCCGGTTGTGAAGTCTTCATAGAACGCCAGGATCCGACCCTTAGACCCACTAACCTCCACGCCACCCGGCCCCTGGGCCCAACTCAGATTGACCGCAGCATATGCCCGAGGGAAATGTAGCTGCAGGAGCGCCAGGTCCTCGACCGCGTCCCCAGGGTAGCCTAGGTTGTCGATGATGGCGCTCACCGCTCGGACCGGTTCTCCAGTCAGATACTCGGCCACATAGATGACATGGATCATATCCATCAAGATTCCGCCGCCGGCCTCCTGCGGTTGGTGCCGCCAGCGCGGCCGGTAATCCGGGTGGCCCGGGAAATCCGGGACCCCCATGAAGTTCAGGTTGACAAATCGCAACTCCCCGATCGCACCGGCCGTGATCGCTTCCCGGATGGCGACATACTCCGGAAAGAAGAGGTAGTTGTGGGCCATGCCGAATTTGAGCCCCACTGCCGCGGCTCTGGCGACCAGTTCTTCCCCATCCGACGGGCGGGTCGCCAACGGCTTCTCGCTGAGCACATGCACCCCCGCCTCGAGGAGCGCCTCGACGATCGACCGCCGAATCGATGGCGGCGCCGCGACCACAGCGAAATCTGGCTCGAATTCCCGCAGCATCTCAGAATGAGAATCGAAGCCGGCGCCGGCCGGCAAGCCAAAACGTTGAAGCGCATCATTTCGCCTCGCCTCGAGCGGGTCGACGACTGCCACGATCTGCGCGCCTTCGAGGGCCTCTAGCGCCGGACCGTGACAGTTGATCGCCACATTGCCGCAACCGATGAGCGCGACCCCGAGCGCCGAGCCCTGCATTCCCTTCATGCCGCTGGCGGGAGCCTCTGGCTTGGTCGTCTCGGATTAGCCCTGGCCATTCCTAATTTCCACCTCTTCGAGCCTGACGGGCCGGCCCTCGTCGTAAGACCTTCTGGCTGCCAACCCAATGAGGACCGGGGCGCGGCCGTCGCGGCCGTTGACCTCGGGCTCCCGGTCCTCCCGGATGCACTCGATGAATGACTGCATCTCCTTCAAGTAGGACTCCGCGTACCGCTCCAGGAAAAAATACAACGGCCGCGAGCTGTGAACGCCCTCGGAGTTGCTTAAGGTATGCCGGTCGGGCGTCTCGTTCCCTGCCGCGGCCATGCCGGCCGAGCCGAAGATCTCCACCCGCTGGTCGTAACCGTAAACGGCCTTGCGGCTATTGTCGATAGCGCCGAGGGCGCCATTGGCAAAGCGCAAGGTGATCAGCGCGGTGTCCAGGTCGCCCACTTCGCCAATCCGGGGATCCACCATCACCCCTCCGACGGCGAAGACCTCCTCGACCTCGCTCCCCATGAGGTAGCGGGCCATATCGAAGTCGTGGATCGTCATATCGAAGAAGATGCCTCCGGAGACCTTGACGTACTCGATGGGCGGCGGCTCGGGGTCGCGGCTGGTGATACGCAGCAGCTGCGGCTGGCCGACCTTGCCCGCCGCCACCAGTTCCTTCACCTTACGGAAACTGGGGTCGAAGCGCCGGTTGAAGCCGATCTGGAGCTTGACGCCGGCGCGTTCGACTTCAGCCAGGGCAGAATCGATCCGGGAGAGATCGAAGTCGATCGGCTTTTCGCAGAAAATATGCTTGCCCGCTTGCGCCGCCTCCCGGATGAACTGCGCATGGGTGTCGGTGGCCGAGCAGATTACCACGGCGTGGAGGGAAGCGTTCTCGAGCAGCTCCCGATAATCCGGGGTGCTTACGGGAATGTTGTAACGCTTAGCGAGGTCCTGGGCTGCCTCCAGCGCAATGTCGGCCACGGCCACAAGCCGAACTCCGCGGATGCGGGTGGCCAGATTCTCGGCGTGGATGCGGCCAATCCGGCCCGAGCCAATCAGCCCCACGTTGAGGGCCTTAGCATTATTCATAAGCCCGCACCTTCGCTCCGACGGAGAGGGCCCGCCGGTCAGATTGTCGATGGAGCCGGTAGGAGAAGTTCCGCGAGCTCGCCTCGCGGGTTGCCGAGCTCGCCGGCTCTGCTCTCCTCTCCCTGCGTCGTTGCCACTCGCTTACAGGCCCATCAACTTCAAATAGACTCGGTTGCGCGCTGCGCTCTCCCTTGGGGCGCCCATCCCGGGGAGCACGTCCTGCTCCACCACAATCCAGCCCTGGTAGCCCTTTTGCTGAAGAGCGTCCACTACTTTGGGGAAGTCCACCTCCCCCTGGCCCAGTTCACAAAATACGCCTCTTCGGACGGATTCGAGGTATTCCCAGCCCTGGCTGCGCGAGTTGGCCGCGACTTCGGGATCGCAATCCTTAAAGTGCACATGCCAAATCCGTTCTGCGTACCGGCTGACTGCCTCCACCGGATCGCCTCCGCCAAAGCGGTAGTGGCCAGTGTCCAGGCATAATCCCAGTAGGTCGGGATCGGTCAACTTCATTAGGGTCCCCAGCTCTGCTGGCGTCTCCACATAGCCCCCGCAGTGATGATGGAAAGCCGCCCGCAGACCGGTCGCCTCAAGCACCGAGCGGGCGATCCGCTCTGCGCCACCGGCGAAGACCTTCCACTGGTCGTGAACCAGCCCATGTTCTGGCCGGATCCGGCCGGCGTTGGCCGCCCGGAGCTCTACTGAGGCATTGTCGTCCGAGAGGATGACTAAGGCTGCCGGGCCGGCGACGGCCTTCAGCAGGCCGGACACGCGCAAGGCATGCGCCTCCCCAGCGTCGTGGGCCCGGTGATCGGCGAGCCGGACGGGGACGAACGCCGCCAGCAGCTCCAGACTGCGCGAGGCCAGTTCGACCGATAATCGTTCGGGGTCCGTGGGTAGGTAGCCCCAGTCCCCTAGCTCTGTGCCCTGATACCCGGTGTCCCGGATCTCATCCAGTACCTGCGCGAAGCCTGGAGGAGACTCCTTGAACCCGAATTCCAGCACTCCCCAGGAGACCGGGGCGTTGGCGACTTTCATTCGCCAGCGATCCTAGGAAGGGGAACCGCGCCTGTCTTGGGCCGCGCGCTCGCAACTCGTTGAGCCTTTCGAACGCTAGCGGGAGGCCCGAGGCTCCGACCCTGGCATGCTAGAACTTGCGCGACCACTGCTTGGGCCAGCGCTCTACCACCACCTTCTCTTGGGTGAAGAACTCCACTGCGTCGCGCCCTTGCCCGTGAAGCACGCCGAAGAAGCTGTCGCGCCAACCACTGAATGGGAAGAAGGCCATGGGCGCCGCGACGCCGATGTTGATGCCGATGTTGCCGACTTCGGCCTCGTAGCGGAACTTGCGGGCCGCTGCGCCGCTGCTCGTGAATAGGCAGGCCATGTTGCCGTAGTGACCGGTGTTCACCAGTTCAATCGCATCCTCGATCGTGTCCACCTGCATCAGGCCCAACACCGGCCCGAAGATCTCGGTCTTGAAGAGTTCCCCGTCCCGGGGGATACCACTGAGCACGCTGGGCCTCACGAAGTGGCCCTTCTCATAGCCCCGGATCTTTGAGTTGCGGCCATCCACCACGATCCTTGCGCCTTCCGCCTCACCCTCGCCGATGAGGCGCTCAATACGGGCCTTGCTCTCGGCGGTGATCACCGGACCCATCTCCACCCCGTCGTCCAATCCGTAGCCAACCAC
>CAYHJH010000156.1:0-4541 GCA_964356605.1 uncultured Anaerolineaceae bacterium | reverse complement strand
CGCTCAGGACAGGCAGGACCAGCGACCCATCCGGCTCCTGAATTGACAGGGGCGAAGAATGTTGATAAACTCTATCTGGCTAGTAAGAATTCCTAGGAGATGGGAGCAGCTACCGACCAATGGCAACCATTGACTTCCCGCTTACCGAGACCGAGCAGATCACCCTCACCGAAGGCGCCGTCCGGCGGGTCCGGAAACTGATCGAGGAGCGTGAGCTCACCGGTTACTCGCTGCGCGTGTTCGTGTCGGGCGGAGGGTGCTCCGGCATGCAGTATGGAATGGGTCTGGAGTCCGAGCCGCGGGAAACGGATCTGCGGTTCTCGTTCGACGATGTCCAGGTGGTCGTCGATCCGATGTCGATCACGTACCTAGCCGGCACGGTGATTGACTACACCGACGAGTTGATGGGCGGAGGATTCAAGATCGAGAATCCCAAAGCGGTCTCCGCCTGCGGATGCGGCCATTCGTTCCGAACTGAGGAATCCTCGCAAGCGCACACCCACTCTGATGGCTGCTGCTAGCAGCCCGCCGGGTTGACGGATGTGACCATACAGGTCGCCTCAAGCGGCCTGTAGTTTTTTTCCCAGCGATGCAGGAATTTCCTCGGCTCTTCACTCAAGACCAGGCCAACGAGCTGCTCGTGACCCTGCGACCGCTGGTGGACAAGCTGATCGAGACCCGCGACCAGATCGTGGCCATCCGACCGGACTTGGAGTCTGGCGTTCAGAAGGCGCTAGGGAACGGTGGCAGTCGGGCGACCGGTAAGCTGTTGAGGCTGTTTCGCCGGGTGGACCGGCTCATTAACGAAGTCCATTCCCACGGCGTACTGGTAAAGGACCTCGATCAAGGGCTGCTCGATTTCCCCGCCGAGTACGAGGGGCGGGTGGTGCTGCTCTGTTGGAAGCACGGTGAGCCTTCGGTCAGCCACTGGCACGACATGGACGCGGGCTTCGCCGGCCGCCGTCCGCTCTAGCCAATCGCTCGCCAGTCCCCACTACTTCGAGTTCGAACTCAGTTTGGGTGTGCGCAGCGTTGTTCGTCGCGCAGCCTTACGATCTACCCGCCCCGCAGCACCGAGATCAGCAGGCCGAAAGTACCCACCATAACCAATCCAGCGATCGCCACGATCGGCGGGATTCCGGTCCGCGGCTCGCTGACCACCGGCGCAAAGGTCGGCTGAATCACTGGACCCGCCGGGGTGAAGGTCGGCAGCCGAGTCGGCGTGATCTCCCCCAGATTGAACTGCGCCGCCAAGGTAGGATCGATGGTCGCGGTTGCCCGCGGTGTGGCGGTCGGTGGGGGCTCGACGACCGGCAGCGAGGCGCCCGGCGGGTCGAGCACCACAAGCGGTGAATACACCCAGCCGACGTTGCCTGGCACCCCAGGGTAAATGATCTGGATCCAATCTCCCCCGGCCGACCGACCGATGGCCGGCGCTTGCTGGCCCGCGATCAACACTCCGATCAGCTCACACTCGGTGCACGGTCCGGCCCGCACATTGACTCCCTCCGGCACCACGATCACCGGCCCGGTTGGCGTCCCGGTGACCGTTGGGATCGCCACGGTCGGCGGCTGGCTCAGTCCGGAGGCGGAGGCACGCCCTGCCATGGCGAGGCTGCTAATGGCCAGGCCTACCAGCAAGCTCGCGGCTGCGATCCGCGCGGCCGACGGCCCGAAGTGTGCAAGCTGGATCCGCGCCTGACTTCTCAGCGTTTCCCACGCGTGGGTCACACCGGCCGTCGATCGTCCTCGGTCAACCGTCGGCATTTGTTGACCAGCCTAACCCGTAGTTGGGGGATTGAAGTAGTTATAGACGGCCCGGCCGAGCTGGGCGAAGAGGGCCGCGGTCGGCTCCCAAACCATTTCACGGTCGTCCCACAGGAAAATGGACACCACATAGTCGCCGCCTGGCGAGTAGACGATGCCCGCGTCGCTGATGAAATCCAGCGGCGATTGGGTCCAGCCGTGCTTGTGCGCGACTCGGGTCCCATCCGGGACGCTGGCCTCGATCAGCCAGGCGATCCGGTTCTGCGAGAGCAGCTCCAGAATTCGGGCGCACTCCTCCGGTCGGAGCTGGTCCGGGAATGCAGCCAGCAAGCTTCCCCCGCCCTTGGCACAGCTGTACAGGTCGGCCAACAGCATCCCCAATTCAGAGGCCGTGGTCTGATTGAGCTGATTTGGACGGGTGTTGATGTCGGTGCGCTGGTTGGCCGGGGTGCTGATCGAGGCGCCAGAAATCGGAACCGGCGGTGGGCGGAACCAGGCGACGATATAAGAACTATCGAGCCCGACCTTTCTCAAAGTCTCGGTAACGAGCAGCGGCCCGGTCTCACGGTCGATGCGTTCCATCAGCACATTGGCCGGGTCGTTGCCGGATAGCGTGATCATCTCGGTTAGGGAGCGGCTGGCTTCGTCATCGAGCGGCTCGTCGAAGTAACGATAGAAGGATGTTGCGATCCCGATCTTGATAGTTGAGCCAGCGTCGAACGCCACGTCGGGAGAGACCGAAATATCCTGGTTCTGGAAATACCCGAAATGCAGCTCCTCGCCGGTCCGCAGATCCATCACGTAGATCACTGCCAAGCCGTCGAAAGCTTCCACATCCAGGTTCTGTTTCAGCAAGGTCTCGAGCGTGGGGAGAGACGGCCGAGTTGCCTGACTCTCCAGCACCGGCAGGTTGACGCTCCGGTCGCTCGGCGCGGTCAGCACCTCTCCCACCAGCTCCACCGCCCGCGGGACGTCGAGTACCCGGCCCGGTCGCCCCGCTTGAAAGTCTGGGCTGCCGGGGATGGGTTGGCTCGCGATGGCCGGCTCGTCGTAGCGGGCGGCAATGTCGCGCAGGGCGGTTTCCAGTTGGGCCTGGGAGTATTCGGCCCGCAGCGGGACGCGCTGAGGCTCCCCGGGGCGGTCCCACAGGTAGTCCCAGAATCCGCTCCAGAAGTCGGTGTTGGTGCGGGCCAGCTCACCGGCCGCCAGCATGGCGTTAGCGTCGAGCTGAAATCCAATTTGAGAGGGAGACAACACAATCTGCTGACCCTCGTAGAGTAGCTCGACCGGGGTGCTGTAGGTCTGCAGCAGCCGCTCTTGAGCCGCCGGCTTTCCCATACCCCCCACTGGCACGCC
The DNA here is from genome assembly GCA_964356605.1 of uncultured Anaerolineaceae bacterium. Classification (GTDB taxonomy): domain Bacteria; phylum Chloroflexota; class Anaerolineae; order Anaerolineales; family E44-bin32; genus JADFRG01. The sequence continues at coordinate 1,418 of CAYHJH010000156.1, read as the reverse complement.
GGCGATGGTCAGCCCTTCGGGGAGCCTGGCCCGTTCACGGCTGTAGGCGATCAGTTGGAAGAAAAACAGGACGAAGGCTCCAAGCAGCAGCCCGAGTGACACGAGTCGGAGCAGGTTGGGTCCGTTTCGTCCCATGGGTTTGGCCGGGGCGGGAGTATATCACGCAGGGTCTGGAGACTTGTCCGGTGGGATTTGGATTAGAAAACGGCGGGCGGTCGGATCAGAGCCACGCCCGGCGACGCATCCACCTGAACATGAGGATCGGAGTGGCCACCATTATGGCTATCACGCCGCCAAAGGCGATCCGCGATGTCCAGCCGCCGAACGCGGTGGTCGGCCCAAAGAAGTTCATTCCGAAAAAACCGGCGACGAAGGAGAGCGGCATGAAGAGGGTCGTGATAATCGTGAGCGTCTTCAAGACTTCATTGAGCCGGTTGCTCACGACCGAGAGATAGATCTCGAGGGCGCTGCCGACCAGATCCCGCAAACTCTCCAGGATGTCATTCAACCGGACGAGGTGGTCGTAGACATCGCGAAAGTACATCTGGTCCTCCGCAGAGAACTGCCCGAAGTCGCCCCGCGCCAGCTTGTTGATCACTTCGCGCTGCGGCGCGATGGCCCGGCGCAGGCGCAGTAGCGACCGTTTGAGCGCGAACACTTCAGCGAGCACGGAGGGATCGGGTCGGGCGAAGATCTCATCCTCACTGCGGCTGAGGACCTCGTCAATGCTGTCCAGCAGCGGCATGTAGTCGGCTTCGGTCTCGTCGATGATGCGGTACAGCAGCCGCCCGACACCGTGCCCGAGCGAGCGCTGATCTCGCTGGACCAGCTCCCAGACCCGATCGACGGCCGGGACCGGGCGATTCTGGTACGTCACGATGTATCGACTTCCTGCGAATATGTCGATCTCCGAGGTATCGAAACCGTCCGCCTCCTGCTGATTGGAAACCACGCCGTGCAGGACAACGTATAGGTAGGCGCCCCAGTCGTCCAGCTTTGGAATGTGGGTCTCATGCAGCGCGTCATCGATCGCGAGTGGATGAAAACCAAAGACCTCGCGTAAGAGCGGCTCAACAGTCTCTCGCGGCTCGTTCTTGATATCGACCCAGAGCAGGCCTTCATCCTTGGTGAGGAGTTCACGGAACTGCTCTTGATCGAGATCGGTGCGCAGCTCGCGCCCCTCGACGAAGTGCATTGAACGGATCATCTCACCTCCTTAACCCAGCCCGAACTCTGCATTCTGCGTAATCCTGCGCTGCCTGTCCTGAGCGGAGCCGAAGGGCCTGTCCTGACCCTGAGCCTAGCCGAAGGGTGCATCCTGCCTGCACTTGGGCCGCAGGCACAGGTGAGCGAAGCCGAAGGACGAAGGGCCTGTCCAGGCCGATCCGATGCGCAGCCGGCCCACAATCTCAACCCTC
>CAYHJH010000155.1:0-4546 GCA_964356605.1 uncultured Anaerolineaceae bacterium | reverse complement strand
ATGGGCGGTTATCACCTCGTCCAGCACACGGGAGAATACTTCGAGTACCTGCCCGATGAGGTTGCGCCGATCCGCGACACGTATCTCAAGTACCGGGACGCCCAGATCGCCGAGCGTGGAGTCCAGACGAACGCGATTTGGGACGCCATCCCGGAGATGAGCGAGGTCAGCGGGCTGAGTTTCTTTGGACTCTCGGTCGAGCTCCAGCGGCTGTCGCTACGGCTGATCGTGGAGCACCCCGATCTGTACTTCAAGAATGTCATCCAGGGGTGGATCGATTTCTGGAAGGCCCCGGTCTACTGGGATCGGGGTGCGGTCGCCGCTCCCTGGCTGGGGGCGGCCTTCGCCGGCTGGGCCTGGCTGGGCCGCGTGGTCTCGCTGGCGGCCAATGGCCTGTTCCTGGTCGGCAGCGTCGCAGGGGTCGTCAGTCGCTGGGCGCGGAGTCGGTTGGGGATCGATCGATGCTCCTTGGGGTTTGGTGGCCTCGTCTGGTTGAGTTCAATCGTACAAACGTTGCCCGATCACGGAGACAACCCTCGCTTTCTGGTACCCTTGCAGTCGGTAGTGATCTTGCTTGTGGTGAGGGCGGCATGGACTTGGAAGCGGACAGGAGCCGAGGCGTAAGGCGCGCGATCGCCTGGATCGCCGGTGGCGCCGGCATTGGGGCCGTGGTTGCGCTTGTTGACCCCAAAGGAGCGCCCACGCAGGGCCTGCCGGTGTATCTGCTTCTGGGCGCACTCGGTGGCCTCGCCATCTGGGCGGCGTGGCGCGCGGTCGCGGATCAGGGGGCTGCTCGATCTCTGGGCGCCGCGCTCGTTACGGCAGTCGCCTTGCGGCTGGGAATTGGGATCGCCCTGGCGAACGCCCTGCCGGTTCTTGGCTACGACCGGGAGGTCCAGCGGGCTGGCTACGTATTTCAGGACGCCTGGTTGCGCGACAAAGACGCCTGGGACCTGGGCCGATCGGGCCGGCCACTGACCGAGGCCTTTACGCGCCCACGGGAGAGCGATCAATATGGAGGGCTGCTGTTTCTTAGCTCGGCAATCTACCGTTATCTTCCCGGAGGGACCCACCGCCCGCTGCTGATTGTGATGCTCGCGGCCAGTGCCGGTTCCGCCGCAGTACTGTTTACCTGGGGCTGCGTCAGCATGTTCTTTGGAGGCAAGCCGGCAATGCTCGCGGCATGGATCGTCGCGCTCTACCCGGATTTCGTACTACTGGGGGCCTCTCAGATGCGGGAGCCGTTCATTGTCGCAGGCCTCGCGCTGGGGATATTTGGATATGCCCGGATCCGCGCCGGCGCGATCCGACCGGGACTGCGGCAAGTGCTGTGGGGGAGCCTGATCGCGCTTGTGGTCTCGCCGCCGAGCGCGTTGCTTATCCTCGTTCTTATCGGTATGGCCTGGGCCTGGGAGGGTCGGCTGCGGCCGAGTTGGGGGATGGGCGGGTTGGTTGCTATAGGCGGATTGGCATTGCTTCTGACGTTGGCGGCCTGGTCGGCTGTTACCGGAGTAGGGGGCGGTAACCCGCTCGCCTTGCTTGGGAGCTGGCTGTCGCAGGGGGCCGACTACCAGCTTTATCTGTTGGAGCAGGGATCGGGCTGGGTGCAGAAGCTCTTTGATCTGGCCCCCCAATGGGCGCACGCGCCCATGGCGACGCTGTACGGACTCTTACGACCGCTCCTGCCGGCGACACTGGCAGACAACACCGGCGCTGCCCTGTGGCAGGCCATCGGTGTCTGGCGCGGCCTTGGATGGTTCGTGATGCTGCCACTCCTGATCTACTCCTCGCTGGCGGCGCTGCGGATGCGCAATCGGAGAAGCTTGGAGGTCTACTTCACAGTTGCGGTCTGGGTGGCCGCGATCCTGGTCTCCTACCGGGCCGCCGGTGATGACTGGGACAATCCTCGCTATCGGGCGGTGTTCATTCCGCTCATGGCGGCGTTAGTCGCGTGGGGCTGGTGGCACGCCCGTCAAGTGGAAAGCCCCTGGCTGCGGCGCACGGTGGTGGCCTACTTGGGCGCCAGCCTGCTTTTCCTGCACTGGTTCATCGGCCGCTACTATCACACGCCGCGTCTGAGCCTGGGAGCGACGTTCGCCGCCATGGTCGGTTTCGTCGTCCTTTACCTCTCTGCTACACTGCTGCGCGACGGCTGGCCGGGTAAGCCCGGCTTGACGGTCGGCTCCCCAGAGATATAATTCAAAACCTGAATTTTGCCTGAGCCACGGGGAGGGCTGGATGCAGAAGGCGCTGATCACCGGAATTACTGGCCAAGACGGCTCGTATGTAGCGGAATTCTTGCTTTCCAAGGGCTACGAAGTTCACGGCCTAATCCGTAAGGCATCCACCTTCAATACAGACCGCATCGACCATCTCTACCAAGACCCTCACGACCCCGCCGCCAGGCTATTCCTTCACTACGGCGACCTGTCGAACGGCGAGCAGCTCTCCAACCTGATTTACAACGTACGCCCCGACGAGATCTACCACATGGGCGCCCAATCACACGTCAAGGTCAGCTTCGACATGCCCGAGTACACCGGGGAGGTAACCGGGCTGGGGACGACCCGCATCCTGGAGGCGGTCCGGCGGAGCGGGATCCAGACCCGCTTCTATCAGGCCTCTTCCAGCGAGATGTTCGGCGACGCGGCTCCACCGCAAAATGAGAGTTCTCCGTTCCAACCGCGGAGCCCGTACGCCATCGCCAAGGTCTATGGCTACTGGATGGCGGCCAACTATAGAGAGGCCTACAAGTTGTTCGCGGTCAACGGGATCTTGTTCAACCATGAGAGCCCGCGCCGCGGCGCCACCTTCCTGTCTCGCAAAGTGACCCGCGCGGTGGCGCGGATTAAGGCCGGGCTGCAGGACAAGCTCTACCTCGGAAATCTAGAAGCCCGCCGGGACTACGGGTACACGCCGGAATACGTCGAAGTGATGTGGAAGATGCTGCAGCAAGACGCGCCGGACGATTACGCGGTCGGCACCGGCGTCGCGCCCACGATTCAGGAGTTCGTCGTGGAAGCTTTTTCTTACGCGGACTTGGATTGGCAGGAGTACGTTGAGACCGATGCCCGCTATTTCCGTCCGACGGAAGTGGACGTGCTGCTGGCCGACTCGGCGAAGGCCAGGCGGCTGCTCGGCTGGGAACCTAAGATTACCTACAAGCCGCTGGTCCGGATCATGGTAGACGCCGACCTGGAGGCGGTGGGTCTGGAGCCGATTGGAGAGGGTTTGAAGATTCTGGAGCAGAACTTTGACGATTGGCACCGCTGGGAAACCGGCGTGACGGCTGTGCTCAAGAGTGCCGGCAACGGCTTCGATGGCGGCTAGCCGGGCAGGTCCGCAAGCTGGGCTGGCCATGGCGACGCACGGTCAGATCCGAGCCGAAAGTCGCGCTACAAAGGCGCTGCTTTCGGTGGTGATCCCCGTCTACAACGAAGTCGACAATCTGCGCGCGCTATACCAGGCCCTGACCGCGTCGCTGCGCGGGCGGCAGTACGAACTCGTGTTCGTCGATGATGGTTCGGCTGATGGCAGTCTGTCCGTGTTGAGCGAACTGGTAGATACCGATGCTGAGCATGTGCGCCTGGTGGAGCTGCGGCGAAACTTCGGCCAGACGGCGGCCATCGCGGCCGGGATCGACCACTCTCAGGGCGAAATCGTCGTGCTCATCGACGCCGACATGCAGAACGACCCGGCGGATATCCCCATGATGTTGGAAAAAATCGACGAGGGGTACGACGTGGTCTCCGGCTGGCGTGCGGACCGGAAGGACAGGATGCTCACTCGCCGATTCCCTTCCCGGGTTGCCAACTGGTTGATCTCGAAGGTCACCGGTGTGGAACTGCACGACTACGGCTGCACGCTGAAGGCCTACCGGCGGGAAGTGCTGCAGGGCTTTCGGCTGTACGGCGAGATGCACCGCTTCATTCCGGCGTACGCGGGTTCGGTCGGTGCCCGGATTGTCGAGGTGCCGGTTCGGCATCACCCCAGGCTGCATGGAAAAGCGAAATACGGGCTGGAACGGACGACCAAGGTGCTGCTGGATCTCTTCACCGTGAAATTTCTGATCAGCTATTCGGTTAAGCCGATCTACCTATTTGGCGGGACGGGCGTGGCGCTGATCCTGCCCAGTCTTGCGGTATTGGTTTTCTTACTCGTCCGTCGTCTGACCGTCGGCACGGCGGTGCTGAGTTCGCCACTCTTCCAGACCAGCACGATGCTGATCATCCTGGGCTTTCAGTCCATCCTCATGGGCTTCATCGCCGAGCTGCTCGTCCGCACCTACCACGAATCACAGGCCAAGCCAACTTACTCAGTTCGTCGGACGCTAAATATCCCGAGGGCATGACCCCAAAGGACAGCCGCGGCCAGCTGCTGCGCGTGGTGGGCACACTGGCTTCACTTGGGTTGCTCGCCTATCTGGTCAGCCAACAGGGCTGGCATGAGATCTGGGAGTCGATCCGCCGGATCACGGCCGCGCGTTTTCTGCTGGCGTTTGCCTTAGTGTTCGTCTCCCGGCTGGCGGTGGTGGGACGGTGGACGT
>CAYHJH010000154.1:1479-4553 GCA_964356605.1 uncultured Anaerolineaceae bacterium | reverse complement strand
GCAGCGGACGCGAACGCAGACGCGAAGTAATACCCGAAGACAAAGCGCCAGCCGGCGGCGGCGAAATGGTAAGGAGGGTTCGAGGTGACTGAGGCGGCCAAGAGAGAGCAGGTCATGCTGGACCGTTACGATCCGGCAGAGATCGAGCCGAAATGGCAGGCGCGCTGGGAACGCGATGGCCTGTACACGGCCAAGATCGATTCCGGACGAAAGAAGTTCTACTTTCTGACCATGCTCCCGTACACCTCGGGCAACCTGCACATCGGGCACTGGTATGCCATGACCCCGTCGGATGCCCGCGCCCGCTACCTGAGCCGCCGCGGCTACAACGTGATGTATCCGATTGGCTTCGACGCTTTCGGGCTGCCGGCCGAGAACGCCGCCATCGACCACAACACCCATCCCAAGAAGTGGACCTACGCCAACGTCGACCGCATGCGCCGGCAGCTGCGCAGCATGGGGGCGATGTGGGATTGGTCCCGCGAAGCGGTCTCCTCCGACCCCGAGTACTACCGCTGGACCCAGTGGTTCTTCCTGCAGCTCTTTAAGCACGGCCTGGCCTACAAGAAGATGGCTCCGGTGGACTGGTGTCCTAAGGATCAAACGGTACTGGCTCGCGAGCAGGTGATCGGTGAGGAGCGAGTGTGCGAGCGGTGCAAGACCCCGGTCGTGAAGAAGGACCTGGAGCAGTGGTTCTTCCGGATCACTCGCTACGCCGATGAATTGCTGGACTTCTCCCACCTGGACTGGCCGGAGCCGGTGCGGCTGCTGCAGACCAACTGGATCGGCCGGAGCGACGGGGCGAACGTGACCTTCCGGACCGAGAGCGAGGACGAGATCCCGGTCTTCACCACCCGCCCGGACACGTTGTGGGGCGCCACGTTTATGGTGCTGGCGCCCGAGCATCCACTCGTAGCGGCACTGACGACGCCCGACAATAACTCAGCCGTGCGCGCGTACGTGGAGAAGGCCGTTCGGCAGACCGACATCCAGCGCGAAGCGGTCGACAAAGAGAAGACCGGCGTCTTCACCGGCGGCTATGCGATCAATCCGGTCAACGGCGAGCGCATTCCGGTCTGGGTGGCGGATTACGTGCTGATGACCTACGGCACCGGCGCCATCATGGGCGTCCCCGCTCACGACTACCGAGACTTCGAGTTCGCCCGCAAGCACGGGCTGCAGGTGCGGCCCGTGATCCGGCCTCCCGACGGCGAGGCGACAGATGGCACAGTGATGCCAGAGGCCCTGGTCATCTACGGAGACATGATCAACTCCGGGCCGCTCAGCGGAACGCCCATGGACCGGGCGGTTGAGGCGACGATCGCGTATCTGGAAGAGCATGGCCTCGGCAAGCGGTCAGTGGGCTACCGTATCCGCGACTGGTTGATCTCGCGCCAGCGCTATTGGGGCACGCCCATTCCGATCGTCTATTGCCCGGTTCACGGGCAGGTGCCAGTGCCGGATGATCAACTGCCGCTGCTGCTGCCGGACGATGTGGAGTGGCTGCCGACCGGTCAGAGTCCGTTGAAACTGCATCCCACCTGGAGGCAGACCACCTGCCCAATCGGCGGCGAGCCGGCCGAGCGGGACACCGACACGATGGACACCTTTATGTGCTCATCCTGGTACCACCTGCGCTACTTGAGTCCCGAGTTTGCCGAGCGACCGTTCGATCCAACCCAGTACGACTACTGGATGCCGGTGGACACCTACACCGGCGGCGCGGAGCACGCCACGATGCACCTGATTTACACCCGCTTCTTCCACAAGGCGCTGCGCGACATGGGGATCGTGCGGGGCCCGGAGCCGATGCTGCAGCTGCGCAATCAGGGGCACATCCTGGGACCGGACGGTTTCCGGATGAGCAAGTCGCGCGGCAACGTGATCGACCCCGACGAACAAGTACGCGACTACGGCGCGGACACGGTGCGGGCCTACCTGATGTTCGGCTACCGCTGGACGGAAGGTGGCCTGTGGAATGTGGAGAACATTCAGGGTGCGGTCCGCTGGTTGAACCGGGTGTGGACGCTGGTGCTGGAGACGGCGGGCGCTGATTCGGCCGATGGAGACTCTGCGGACCGCCGCGCCTTGGTCCGCAAGACCCACCAGACGATTCGGGCGGTATCGCAAGACCTGGAGAACTTCGAGTTCAATACGGTCGTCTCATCGCTGATGGAATTCGCCAATTCAATCGGAGCGGCCCGGCTGGAGGGACTGGCCGGGACGGAAGAATTCAACGCCGCGATCGAGGCGCTGCTGTTGTTGATGGCGCCGGTGACGCCGCATGTCGCCGAGGAGTTGTGGGAGCGGCTGGGCAAGCCGTATTCGATCCATTCGCAGCCGTGGCCGGAATTCGACGCTGAGCTGGCTAGTGTGGACCAGATCACGCTGGTGATCCAGGTCAACGGAAAGGTGCGCGATCGTATCGTCGTTCCGGCCAGCATCTCGGAGACGGAAGCCCGAGAGCGGGCCCTGGCGAGCGAAGCCGTCCAGCGCTTTCTCAGCGGCGGTGCGCCCCAAAAAGTAATTTTCGTTCCTGGCCGGCTCATCAACCTGGTCTCCAGGTAGGTCGGCGGGTGGAAGTTCGTGGGGGGTGGGCCCTTCGGCTCGGCTCAGGGCGGGCAGAGGTGCCCGCCCTGCCTGTTTGGTGGGCGATAGCTGGAAGCCGTGCAGCGGCAGTCGGCAGCGGAAGCCAGGAGCGGATGCCCTTGCCAAGCTTTGCCCGGTGGAGTTGGACCGCGTAGAATCGAACTTCCTTGACCGCGGAGGGTATCGATGGGATCAACTGAGCGACAAGCCGTAGTTCCGGAGGGAGCGGCCAAGCCGATCGGCCCGTATTCGCTGGGGATCCGATCGGGCAATCTGGTCTTCGTCTCCGGGACGATCGGGATCGACCCGAGCAGCAGCACGATGGTTGTGGGCGGCGTGGCAGCCGAGACCAGCCAGATCTTGAGCAACTTGCAGGCGGTGCTCGAGGCCGCCGGCAGCTCGCTCGACCAGGTCGTGAAAACCACGGTATTCATGCTGGACCTCAAGCAGTTCGGGAGCATGAATGAGGTCTACGCAGGTGCCTT
>CAYHJH010000154.1:0-1379 GCA_964356605.1 uncultured Anaerolineaceae bacterium | reverse complement strand
AACATGGCGGGTGAGCGGATCCTGGTCGTCGACGACGAGCCCCACATCGTCGAGCTGGCCAGGATGTACCTGGAAAAAGAGGGCTACCGGGTGGACTCGGCCTCCGATGGGGCGCATGCGCTGGAGCAGATCCAGAGCCAGGAACCGGCGTTGGTGGTCCTGGACCTCATGCTGCCGGAGGTCGACGGCTTCGAAGTCTGCCGCCGCACCCGCGCCAGCTCGGACGTGCCCATCATCATGCTCACCGCCCGCGACGAGGACGTGGACAAGATCGTCGGGCTGGAGCTGGGGGCCGACGACTATCTGACCAAGCCCTTCAACCCGCGCGAGTTGGTGGCCCGCGTCAAAGCCATTCTGCGCCGCGCCGACCGCTCCCCTCGCCCGGACGACAAACCCATCCACCTGGCGGACCTGACCATCGATCCGGCCCGCCGGGAAGTGACCGTCGCCGGCCAGCCAGTCGAGCTGCGAACCAAGGAATTCGACCTGCTGCAGGCTTTCGCTGAAAACAAAGGAATCGTCCTGACTCGAGAAAAGCTACTCAACAAGGTGTGGGGATATGACTTTTACGGCGAATCCCGAACCGTCGATGTCCACGTCGCCCACCTGCGTAAGCGCCTCAAGGGAAGCCAGGTGAGCATCGAGACGGTCACCGGCGTCGGCTACAAGCTCGTGGTCTGATTCGCAGTGTTCCGCTCGCTCCGGTCCCGGCTGTTGCTCACACACCTCTTGGTCAGTGGCTTGGTGCTGCTCATCGTCGCCGCGGGCCTGCTGGTGATTCTGCTGAACAGTCGGTTGCTCGACCAGCAGATCCTGGCCCGGATGGAGGGTGCCGCCGAACTGACTGCGCAGCGTGGAGGCCGTGCGGTGCAGCTGCTCGCCTCGGAGCGGCTGAACAACATCCTGGCGCGGATCGGGGTACGCGAGGCGCGGCTGCTGGTGGTCGGCCCGGGTCCGGAGATCCTCGCCGACACGCGGCCCGAGCAAGAGTCGCCACCGCTGGACGTGGTGGAACAATCACTGCACTCGGAATCTGGTGTGAGCGGGACCTACGGTGGCTTCCTGCGCAGATCGCTGTACGTGGCACAGCCATTGGGCGATGAACGGGCGCTGCTGATTGTGGCGCCGCGGCCCACTCCGCTTGCCGCGCTCGGTCAGGAGTTCCTCATGCCGCTGGTGCTGCGGGCCGGCCTGGTCGCGCTGCTGGCCTCGGTCGTACTGGCCTGGCTGATCGCTCGCTGGGTGGCGGCGCCGCTGCAACGGACTGCCGCGGCAGCCCGAGCGGTTGCAGCCGGAGACTACGGTCAGCGGCTGCAGCCCACCGGCCCCGACGAGGCCCACAGCCTGGCGGCTTCCTTCAATGAAATGGTCCAGCAGGT
>CAYHJH010000153.1:0-4571 GCA_964356605.1 uncultured Anaerolineaceae bacterium | reverse complement strand
AGGGCCAGGTCGTGGGCGGCGGCCAACCCCGCCGGGCCGGAGCCGATGATTGCCACGCTGCCGCGTCGGCGACCGGGTTGATTCGCCAGATGCAAAACCGCGGACCGATCGAAGAGGGTAGTAGACGGACCTGGAGGGCCGTTCAAATTCAAAGGGTGAAGCGATTCGACGCCGTGGCGCTCGGTGACGAAGCGCTTGAGTGGACGGATGACGATGGGGTTGTCCACGCTCCCTCGCCGGCACGCATCTTCGCAAGGTGCCGCGCAGATCCGCCCGCAGATCGAAGCAAAGGGGTTGGACTCGCGGGCGATACGGTAGGCGCGCTCGTCGTCTCCGCCAGCGATGGCCAGAACATACGAACGGGCGTCCGTGCGGACCGGGCAGGCCGCCTGGCAGCGGATAGCGCGCTGATAGTAAGCGAGGTCGGGGAGTTCGACCCGATAGGGCATGGTCGGGTATACGGCAGTCTACTCGTGACCCACGGCTACCGGGTCGACGGTCGGTGTCGGAGTGGCCGCTGGGGCCGGGGTGCAGGCCGCGGCAAGGAGAGCCAAAGAAACCAGCCGGGTGAAAGCCCCGTTGGGAAAGTTACTCATTGGCGCCTCCAATGGTGAAGATGGCCCCAATGTAGGTTGAGGCCGGAATGGCCAAAAGTGCCGATCGTCACAATCGAGATTGATCATGCTCGTAGTTGGCTACCCCATCGTGGGTTAGCCGGATGAATTGAGCTTAGATACCCGTGACCCGGTCAGCAATGGTTTCAGCCAGGTGGCCGAGCAGAATGACGCCCAATTCGGGATCTTCACGGATGAGCTCGTCGGGGCCCGGCCGATTGCGGAATTCCTGAGCATGATCCATGCTATTCCGAAGACAGGACGATGAGGGTTGAGCGCACGGTGGCGAATGTCGTAATCTGGGCCAGACCTCAAGATTGGCTCGATTGGATCAACAGGGCTGGCCAGCTTCGCATTACGACAATCTGGGGATCCAATGTGACATTTGTCACTATACCACCGCAATCTTTAAAGCATAAATAGGGTCTATCATCATCGCCCCGCCCTGACCCGAATCCAATTGATTAGAGGCCCCGTTGAGCCTCATGTTTAGCATTCTGGAGTGTAGGTTCCACGAGCAGATTTGGCCATCCGCAGGCTACCGTTAGTGGTATGGAGTTTATCAGGTCAGGAGAATGACATGAGAAGGAAGTGGCCAAGCATCGCAACGATTCTGCTAGGCTTTACCTTGATATCGGCGGCCTGTGCCCAAGCCACACCCACCAAGGCGCCGCCCACATCCCCGCCACCGACCGAGCCTCCTCCAACAGAGGTCGTCCTCACTGGCTCGGCTTCCAGAGGCGGCAAGCTCTACGACAAGTGGTGGAAGGAAGCCGGGGTCAATGAGCCCACCGGGGATCAACCTCTCTGGGCCACCCAAACCACCAACACACGCAGTGGCTTGGACACCTGGCGCTGCAAGGAGTGCCACGGCTGGGACTACAAGGGCTCCGAGGGCGCCTACGGTTCTGGCTCCCACTTCACCGGTTTCGTCGGTCTTCTCGGCACCGCTCCAGGCATGAGCCACGCCGAGCTGCTCGCTTGGCTGGATGGGTCGGCCAATGCCGACCACGATTTCACCGCTATGGGCGAGCAGGCCTTGAGTGATCTGGTGATCATTTTGAGCGAGGGGCTCACCGACGTGGCGCCCTACATCAACGCCGACACCAAAGAAGCCATCGGTGGAGATGCCGGCCACGGCGAAGAGCTCTTCGCGAGTGTCTGCGCCCTCTGCCACGGAGAGGACGGGCGGACCATGAACTTCGGCGACGCGGCGGAGCCCGAATTCGTAGGCACGGTGGCCGGCGACAACCCCTGGGAGTTCATCCACAAGGTGCGCTCCGGGCAGCCTGGAACCCCAATGCCTTCCGCCATCGATAGCGGCTGGGCCATCCAGGACGTGGTGGACGTTCTGACCTACGCCCAGACGCTGCCTACCGAACCGCCGAGCGCGGAATCCGCCTCGCGAGGCGGCCGGCTGTACGACAAGTGGTGGGAAGAGGCGGGCCTGGATGAACCCAGCGGGGACAGCCCCATGTGGGCCCGCCAGACGACCAATACGCGCACCGGTTTGGACACCTGGCGCTGCAAGGAGTGCCACGGTTGGGACTACAAGGGCGCCGAAGGCGCATACGGCTCCGGCTCGCACTTCACGGGCTTCCCCGGCATCCTTTCAGCCCAGGAGAAATCCTTCGATGACCTTATGGCGCAGCTGACGGGTCAGGCCGATTCACAGCACGACTTCTCCGTTATAGGGGAGCAGGGGCTCACCGCCCTGGTCCGGTTCATTAGAGAGGCACTGGTCGATGTGGGCCCCTTCATCAATGCCGAGACCAAAGCCGCCGTCGGCGGCAATGTGGCGAACGGTGAACAACTCTTCGGCAGCGACTGCGCTCTCTGCCACGGCGAGGACGGCCGCGAGCTCAACTTCGGCAGCGAAGATGAACCGGAGTACGTCGGAACGGTAGCCGCGGACAACCCTTGGGAGTTCATCCACAAAGTCCGGGTCGGTCAGCCCGGAACGGCCATGCCCTCCGCCCTCGACAGCGGATGGAGCATGCAGCAAGTGGTCGATTTGCTGACCTTCTCCCAGACCTTGCCCACGGAGGCGCCCTAGTCACCCTCGGCAGGCATCGGTTCTTGTCCATGTCGCACTGGGTAAGGCACAGCCCCAATCGGACCTGATTGGGGCTGTGTTCTGCTCTGGCTGCTGCAAGGTGCTGGGGCGCTCTTCGCCCCAGCTCGGTGATCAACGGGAGATTCCCAGGGAGGCTGCGGGCTCGAGGGCGTCTTCTCGCCTGGCACGCTGAACATCCACAGCGGGCAGGCGAACTGCTAGCAGCAGCCGAACGGAATGTGGCCGAGCAGTGGGCTCGTCACGAGCCTCCCGGCGAGGGCCGAGATCGGTCTCGCATTCCGGCGCCTCGCCCATCACGGTCCGTTCTCAGCACAGAAGAAGCACACGCCTCTGATGGGAGGCGCGTTCGCGGTCATCCTGAGCGGGTCGAAGGATCGATCATGTGTGCAGGTCCGCCGCAGGGTCGGCCTCGCCCTCCCAGGTCTCGACCACCATGCGGAAGATGTCGGACTCGGTGATGATCCCGACCATGCGCTCATCCGAAACCACCGGTAGCCCGGCGATCTTGTGCTCCAGCATGAGCTTGGTGGCCTCGCGGACCGGGGTCTCCGGCGTCACGGTAATCACCGGTCGACTCATGAGACGATCGACCCCCAGGTCGCTGATCACCGATCGGATCTCCGACTGATCCAGTCCGGCGATCCCTGAAAGATCCGCGGCGCGGACGTCGCCAAGCGTGACGATGCCCACCAAGTCATCCCCGTCCATGACCGGAAGGCGACGGATTTCGTGTTCGACCATCCGCCGGTAGGCCTCCAGGGCCGATACGTTCCAGGGGATGCTGATCGGGGCCGATGTCATCCAGTCCTTGACCAGCTCTCGTCTTGTCTGTTTCCCATTGCCGCTGTCTTGCATGGTTGTCACCTCCAGCACGGGAGCCCCGACGGATTAACCAGGCCGAGGACCGCCACCGCGCAGGCGTGCTTGTGGACGGTTACTTAGAACACATTCGGAAAGAGCCACTGCTATCAGTGCAGACTGTCACTGCCCCCTTCGAAGTAGATCACGAACCGATAATCCTCCTTTGCGGGCCCTGGAAGAAGCCGGCCTTACCTGAGCGTTTGACTCCAAACCATCGGCACCGCCGACGCACCGTCTTATTGCGGGCTGAACCCCGGTGATCATCGGCAAAGCAGTTGGTTACCTTTACCACTACCCGCGCTGGTGGTCTCCCATGACCATGTCGATGGCAAGTAGGTCGGGCAGCCACGGTGACCGCGCGTGTCGTGATCGTTTGGCTTGACTCCGAGTGAGCCCAAATCATTGAGCAGCCGGTGAAAGCCGAGCGTACAGAACATCCTTGGCTCGCGTCGGCCACTGCAACGTAGGTGCGAATTACCCAACTCGACACCGGAGAGCATAGATGAGCCCGCACATAGTCGAGAAAGAACGTTTCAGCCGCCCGGAAGCGGAGGCCGCGCCGTCGGACTTGGACATCGCCCAAGGCGCGGAGCTACTGCCTATCGCCCACATCGCTGAGCGATTTGGCCTGCGGGCGAACGAACTCGAGTTCTACGGATCGAACAAAGCGAAAGTGAGTCTGGAGGTGCTGGACCGCCTGCGAGACGCCCCGGACGGCAAGTACGTCCTGGTGACCGCGATCACCCCCACGCCGCTCGGAGAGGGTAAGACGACAACCGCAGTGGGGCTCAGCCAGGCGCTTGGCCGCCACCTCGGGCTGCGCACCTGTGCCTGCATCCGGCAACCCAGTCAGGGTCCTACTTTCGGCATCAAGGGCGGCGGTGCAGGCGGCGGCTACAGCCAGGTCGTTCCCATGGAAGACCTCAATCTGCATCTCACAGGTGACATCCATGCAGTGACCGCCGCCAACAACCTGCTCGCCGCGGCGATCGATACCCGGATCTTTCACGAAACTCGCC
>CAYHJH010000152.1:0-4590 GCA_964356605.1 uncultured Anaerolineaceae bacterium | reverse complement strand
TCGCGAAAGAGTTGCGCGCCGTCCCGATTTCCCCGGCCAACGATCCCGTCCTGAGTGATCGCGTCTGTCATTCCCAAAGTCCTCTCATCGTACTGTGGGCGCAGTTCCCCGCAGGGATCCGCCGCCACGACTGACGCAGACTAAGTGCCCGACGCATCGCCTCATGCGAAGAGCAAACCTTCCACGAAGGTCTCGAGTTGGATCTCGAGATGATCGAAGCTGGTCATGTTCTCTTCGAACTCGCTGACGAAGTAAGGGATGCCCTGTTCGTCCAGAGCCTTGGAATACGCGACCTGTTCGTCGAGGCCGGGCTCGCACATCTTGGCCGCGGCGATGATGGCGGCGTTCGCTCCCGCGGCGTGTATGCGTTCGAGCAGCATCCGCTCCTTGGGTTTGCGCAGATCGTGCTGCACGGGGCTGTAGGTCGATCGATCGAGATAGGCGACCGCCAGGTTCAGCAGCGGATCCCCCTCCAGCGGCACATCCTCTAGAATCCAGCGCAGCCCGATCAGCAGGTCATCGTCCACCAGGTAGCAGAACTGCGAGATGGTTCGCAGCAGATCGAGCGGGGGCTGTTCGCAGAATCCGCCCTCGAAAACCACGCGAAGGCGGTCCTGGGGATGCGCCGGCCGCGCTTCGATCTGCGGCAGGACCGCCTGCAGCAGTTCGTTATGCTCCTCCCGGGGGATCATCCCGCCCGCCGCCAGCAGGATGTAGGCCTCGTCGGCCGAAACCAACCAGGGCTTTTCGCGCTTCAGGCGGTACAGTTCCCGGATCCAGCGCCGGTTCTCATTGAAAACGACGATGGACTCGCGCAGATCCGCCTCGCCCACCTGCCGCCCGGAAATGGCCTCCAACTCAAGCCGCAGCCGGTTGTATTCGTCCTGGAGATACGCGGCGGCGTGGGTGGAGTTCGCGTTCTGGGGCAGGTAGAGAATCTGACAGGGATAGGTCATGTTCCGGCCCCACACCGCGGCCAGGTTGCGGGCCGCGTCGCAAATGGGGTGCGAGACGAAGATGTCCAGCGTGAGGCGCTGGCTGAGCGCGAGCTCCAGCGAGGTCTTCAGGATCGAGCACAGGTACGACCCGAAGCGAGCCTCCGCTTGGCGCGGCTCGACCGACGCGCCGCGGATCTTTACTGGCAGCATCCCCGCTGCGTGGGCGATCTCCTCCGGGAAGTACACCTGGAAATGGCCGACGACCTTCCCGCCCGCCTCTCGCCATCGCCGGACGGTGGGGTAGTTGGGATCTTCGACGAGTTCTCGACATATTTCGAGCACATGGTCCAACGACTTGCCCTGCCAGCCGTCGAACACGTTGAGGTTCATGGACTGACACTCCCCCTGTCCAGCGCGGCCCCACACTGACCGCAGTAGACGAACGTCTCCGGCAGGAACTCGGCCCCGCAATTTGAGCAACGCTGGGAGTACGATCCCCAGGGAAACTCCGTCGACAGCCCGGCGGCCGCCCGCTCGCGGAACATCCGGAATCGAGGGGAACGCTTCTCGACGAAAGCGCCCATGCCTTCGGCGGGTTCCCAGGAAGCGAAATGAATCGCGAGCCAATCCCGCGCGTGGTCGATGGTCTGATGCCAGGCGAAGCTCTTCCAGAAATTCACCTGGGCTTTCGTGTACCGCATGGATTCCGGGAACTTGTCGACCAGCTCGTTGGCGAGCGCGTCGACGGCTTCGTCGAGCTTGGAAAGATCGATGGAATACCCGTCCTCGCCCTTCTGCGCGCGGGCGATCTCTTCCGGCGTGGCACGGGCAACGAACTCGCCATCCTTCCGGACCGAGGGAACGACTTCATTGACCAGTCCCCATTCGAGCGCCTGATAGGCGGGAATGCGGCGGTTGGTCATCAGCATGTAGCGCGCTCGACGATCGCCGACGAAGATGGGCAGCCATTGGGTGGCGCCGCCCGCCGCGACGCTGCCCACGCTGGTGCCGACCTGGCCGATGTAGGCATGTTCGGCGATGATCGAAAGATCGCACGCGAGATGGCTTTCGTTCCCGCCTCCGACGGTGATTCCGTTGAGGCGAGCGATGACCGGCTTCCCCGTGGCGAGGATGCTCTCGATGTACGCTCCGAACAGCCCCATGTACTTCCAGTAGTCGCGCGGAGCGCGCGTGTAACGCGTCGAGTACTCCTTGACATCCCCGCCGGTGCAGAATGCCCGGTCGCCGGCGCCGGTGAAGATGATCACGGCAACCTTGTCGTCAAAGGCGGCCCGCCGGAACGCGTCGGCCAGCTCGGCGAGCATGTCGGTCGTGTAGGCGTTGTAGGCCTGAGGCCGGTTTAGCGTGATCCGCGCGGCCCAGTCGCGGGTCTCGTAGAGGATGTCCTTGTAGTCGGGGGGAGTTCCGTTCCAGGTGTTCACCACTCGGTCCCTCTCTTCGATCGGTTGGCCTGCCCAGGCGCAATTGCCGACCGATTTAGTCCACAATCAAAGAGCCAGCTCCTGAAATGGGCTGGCTCTGTCCCTGCAGCTTCGCGACCGCTTCGGCGCGGGCGTGCGTTTCTTCGTGGAGGTCCGTTCACGTATGAGCCCTGGACTTTGGCCCGCGGCGGCCGTCGGGGCTGGCCATGGTGTCCTGGATGAAGGCGTTCGCCCTCTCGCTCAGGTTGGCCCGGAAGCTGTCGACCAATCCTGCCGCGCGGACCCCCAGCCAGCCCTCCGGAAGGAGCTGGGCCGGAAGATTGGGGTCGGCCTGTGGAAACGTGCTGTACTCGTGGGAGATCCAGAAAGTCTGGACGAAACAGTCCGCGGGGGAGAAACCGTTCCCCCGCGCCAGCGCACTATGCTCGTAGTCTTGCTGCCAGCGGGCGAGGAATTTCGCATACTTCCGGTTGAGCCCGCGCAGGTCCCAGCAGCGTTCGACGATCTGCTGACCATCGCCAGCGTCCAAATTCTCTCCAGAAAACACCTGGACAAATGCGTGGGCGCCAAGATCGTCCAACAGCGCCTGGACTTCTGCCTGGCGGTCGTGCGCGGAGATCCACCTCCCCGGTCCGAGGGGCCCGAACCCAAGGAAGGTTAGACGTTTGCGAAGGGCCGTCCGCAGCTTGCGTTTACTCTCCGGAACCGAGTACACCACCAGACACCATCGGCCATCCCAGCTCCAGTCGTGGGGTTCAAAGATCCGCCGGCCGCCCTCCGACAGCAGCCGTTCGCCCTTAGGCGTGAGCCGGTACAGGCTGTGGCGGCCCCTTCGCTCCGCCTTCAGCCAGCCCTTACGCTTCATCCGCGACAGTGTGGATCGCGCCGCTCGTTCGCTCACCCCCAGCAGACGAAGGAGCTGGAGCAGGCTCGAGGTCCAGACAGAGCCGCCCCGCGGCAGAATGATGTCGCCGAAAAGGACGAAGATCGTGAACTGGGTGCGCAGCGACTGCCTGGACGACATATCTCAGATCTCGTGCGCTCCGTCCAAAAAGTGAGACATATCAAGCCTAGCACGATTATTCGGCCTGTCAACTTTGTGAACCATGTCACGAACTGGTCGGCTGAGGCTCCCTCGGGAGAGGCTCCGGGGGTCGGGTTCGGACTAGCTTGTCAAAGGTGGTCCGACGCCACTCGTCGACGAGCCAGGCCTGGGTGAGGCAGAAGACCGTGTGCAGGGGGCAGTCCTGGGGGAAGGGGCAGGCCGACGGATCCAGCACGCAGAGGTTGAGCTCGACCGGTCCATCGATCGCCTCGATGACCCCCAGGACCGAGATGGCGTTCAGCGGGCGGGCCAGGGAGACACCGCCGCCCACGCCACGGCTGGTATCGAGGATACCGGCCGCGCCCAGGCGGGTGATGATCTTCGCCAGAAAGGGGAGCGGGATCCGCTGCTTGCTGGCGATCTCCTTCGCCGTCGCCCGCTCGCCATGGGGCTGGCGCGCAACCTGGAGAACTGCCCGCAGTGCATAGTCTGCCCGTCGTGTGATCTGCATAACCTAATTAATCCCGGGAAATCGGGCCGATTTGGTCTGGAAATAACTTACGCTGAATCGTTCTTTGCGACAGTGACGATCGTCACGACTGGGCAGGAGCTTTTGCGTATAGGAGCCGCGGTCTGAGCCGTTGCCGGCGCTCTCGACAGCGACATCAACGTCGAGATCGCGATGACAACGGCTAGCACGTGTCTTTTCACCGCGAATAGCGACACACCGCTCCGCCGCGAGGCACCGATACCGTTCGACTACTGGACACTCTCTAGGTCAACGGGCTGCCCCGAGCTCTCCACATACTCCAGCGACTGGTGCCGGAAGTAGGTATCGTACAGCTCGGCGTAGTGTCCGCCGGCGGCCATGAGCTGGTCGTGGGTGCCTTCGGCCAGGATGCGGCCGTGGTCGAGCACGATGATTCGGTCGGCGTTCTGCACCGTCCACAGCCGGTGGGCAATCACGACCGAGGTGCGGCCGCGCATCAGTTCCCTCAAGCCCTCTTGGATCTCGGTGAACGGGTCCACGCTGGCAGCCGCCTCGTCCAGGATCCGGATGGCTGGATCCTTCAGCAGCACTCGGGCCAGCGCGAGCAGCGGGCGCAGCGGCACGGACAGATTTGCGCCGGGTTCGCCGGCGTCGATCTCTACTCCCTTCGGGAAG
>CAYHJH010000151.1:0-4598 GCA_964356605.1 uncultured Anaerolineaceae bacterium | reverse complement strand
GGCAGTGATGTTACAATGCTGCCTGCTCCTTGGGGCGTGGTGCAACGGCAGCACACCGGACTTTGGATCCGTGGATCCAGGTTCGAATCCTGGCGCCCCAGCCTGATCCGGAGATCCCACTAAGCCCTGTGTCCGACGACAGCGACGAACCTTCACGGCTTTCCCCAACATTCCTAGTTCGAACATGCAGTTTGTAATTCCCATGGCGCAGAGAGGGTTTTCTATTGCGCTGTGAAGCCATCGTGTTAGCCGCTGGTCTCGGCACCCGAATGAACTCCGCGATGCCGAAGGTGCTGCAGCCGCTGGGGGGCTGGCCGCTGCTGCGTTGGTCGGTCGAAGCCTGCCGCCAGGCGACCGGCGAAGAACCGCATGTAGTGATCCCTCCCGAGGCGGACGAAATCCGCCAGGCGGTCGGGAACGAGGTCCACTTCGTCGTCCAGGCGGAGCCGTTGGGCACTGGGCACGCTGCGCTCCAGGCCGCCGGAGCCTTGAACGGAAAGTCGGAGCTGCTGCTGGTTACCAGCGCAGACATGCCACTGTTGACTTCCGACACCCTGCGGGGGCTGATCGAGGTACAACAAGCCAACGTAGGGCCCGTGACACTGCTGACCACGGAGAGTGATCCGCCTCGCGGATTCGGCCGCGTCGAGCGGGATCCGAGGGGAAAAATCGTTGGCATCATCGAGGAGGCCCAGGCCAGTCCGGTGCAGCTGGGCCTCAAAGAATTGAATGTGGGCGCGTACTGCTTCCGGGCCGCCTGGCTCTGGGAGCAGCTGCCCAAAGTCCAGAAGTCCGCGAAGGGTGAGTATTACCTGACCGATCTGGTTGGCCTGGCCACGGCAAGTGGTCAGCCCGTTGCGGTTCTGAAGTTGGCGGATCCCAACGAGGCTATCGGCATCAACACGCTGGAACACCTCGCTGAAGCAGAAGCGGCCATCCGGCGCAGGATCAACCGTGAGCTGATGGCCAAGGGTGTGCGGTTCCTCGACCCGGAGACGACCTATGTCGAAGCCGGGGTGCGGGTGGCAAGCGATACTGTGCTGCTGCCGAACACTCACCTCCAGGGCGAAACCGTGATTGGATCCGGATGCCAGATCGGACCGAATTCGATCCTGCGCAACGCGCAGGTCGGGGACCGCTGCCGGATCGAGGCCTCGGTGGTGGAAGGAGCGGTGTTGGAGCAGGATGTGGAAGTTGGACCCTTTGCGCGACTGCGGACCGGCACGCGGCTGGGCGCAGGCGTGCACGTTGGAAACTTCGGGGAAATCAAAAGCAGCACGCTCGGACCTGGTGTCAAAGTCGGACATTTTTCGTATTTGGGCGACGCGACGATTGGAAAAGGCGTGAACATTGGCGCCGGCACCATCACCTGCAACTTTGATGGAAAGCAAAAGCACGCCACGACGATCGGGGAGGGAGCGTTTATCGGGAGCGATACAATGCTGGTCGCTCCGGTGAATGTTGGGCCCGGCGCCCGCACTGGGGCGGGGGCGGTGGTGACCAAGGACGTGCCGGCAAACACGCTGGCGGCCGGGGTTCCCGCTCGAGTAATTCGAAAGCTGAACCCGCATGACTGACCCGCTGATTGGGTTGCCGATCCTATTGGTCGTCCTGGCCCTCGAAGCCGTGCTGGCCGGGACGCGCAGTGCATTGGTGCACAGCCACCCCAGCAAGCTTGAACGGTTGGACGAGGAGGGCGTCTCTGGGGCGGGCCTGGCCGTTCGCATTGCCTCCGAATCCGGCAGATACCTCATGTCTTTGCGGCTGGCGTTGGCGATCGTGCGTTCGCTGATCATCGGCCTGGCCACGCTGACCCTGGCCTCTCAAGGCGGCACCATCCGGTTGCTTGTCCTGGCCGCCTTGCTGGGCGTGGTGGGTCTACTGATGAGTGTGGTTGAAATGCTGGCGGAAAACCTGGCCAAGCGCCACCCGGAGCGCTGGGCGCTGCGCCTGGCTCCATTGGCAGCGGTGGTCGTCACTGGCTTTGCGCCGTTGGGGCGTTTGATCTTCGGGCTCGTCGAGGGCGTGGCGGGAGTGCCCTATCGGTCAGGTCATCCATTCGTCACGGAAGAGGAGATCATGACCATGGTGGACGCCGGCGAGGAAGGCGGCTCCATCGAGCAAGTCGAGAAGGCGATGATCTACTCCATCTTCCAGCTGGATGACACTCTGGCGCGGCAGGTGATGGTTCCGCGGATTGATGTGCTGGCCTTCGAAGAGGGCACGACCCTGTCCGAGGCGAGCGATCGGCTGCTGGAGACCGGCTACTCGCGGGCGCCAGTCTTTCGCGAGACGGTCGATGACGTGATCGGCGTGGTCTACGTGAAGGACTTGCTCGGGGCCTGGCAGGGAGGCGATCAGGGGCAAACTGTCGGCCAACTCATGCGGGAGGCTTACTTCGTGCCGGAGGCCAAGAAGGTCGACGAACTGCTCGAGGAGCTGCGAGGCCGGCGGGTTCACATGGCGGTCGTGGTGGACGAGTACGGCGGGACGGCGGGCCTGGTGACCATCGAAGATATCGTGGAGGAAATCATCGGGGAGATCCGCGACGAGTATGACTTCGCCGAAGAGGCCAGCTTCCACCAGGTGGAAGACGGCGAGTATGTCTTCAGTGGGGGGATCGACCTGAATGACGTCAATGAGATTGCCGGCGCCGACCTGCCCAAAGAGGCGGGGCAGACCCTGGGTGGGTTTATCTACAGTGAGCTGGGGCGAGTCCCTTCTCCGGGCGACAAGCTTGAGTCCGGGGGATTGGAGCTGGTCGTGGATCAGGTGGTGCGCAGGCGAATTCGACGAGTGAGGGCACGGAAACTTCTTTCGGAAGGTACAGAAACCCCTCGTCGAAATGGGCAGGGCGGCGCGAATGGAGCCGAGCGAAGAAGCGATCGCTGACCTGGTGCGACGGGCGCAAGCGGCGCGGGGTAGAGCCTACGCACCCTACTCGAACTATCCGGTGGGAGCCGCGCTGCTGGCCCGCTCGGGTCAGGTTTTTGTGGGCGTCAACGTCGAGAACGCCGCGTACCCCACCACGATGTGCGCGGAGCGCAGCGCGTTGTTTCAGGCCGTCTCAGTCGGCGAACGATCCTTCGATGCCATCGCGGTGGTCTCAGAGAACGGCGCTGCACCATGTGGTGCCTGCAGGCAGGTCCTGTCGGAGTTCGGGAACAATCTCCTTGTGATCATCGCAGACGCCAAGGGAAAGGTTCATCACCGGATCTCCTTAAAGGAACTTCTCCCGCACGCGTTCGGACCGCAAGACCTGGTCCTTCCTTAGGCCGGGAGGTCCCAAAAACCCCCGCTGGTATAATGCCCCGCGTGACCGAGCGGGGCCGTGTTTACCGCAGCGAGGCGGTCGTCCTGCGCCGACAGGACCTGGGCGAGGCCGACCGGCTGCTCACCTTGTTCACGCCCCAACACGGAAAGCTGCGCGCGGTGGCCAAGGGAGTCCGGCGGCCGGGCTCAAAGAAGGCCGGCCACCTGGAGCCGTTTACCCTTACCATCTTGCTGCTGGCCCGCGGCCGTGAACTGGACATCATTACTCAGGCCGAAGCGGTCAAGACGTTTCCACACTTGCGCGACGATCTCATTCGGCTCGGCCTGGCGGCTTACGTCATCGAGCTGACGGATCGCTTTGGAATCCAAGAGAGCGACTCCCAGGCCCTCTTCCAACTCGTCGTGAATACGCTGGAGCGCCTGGACAGCGATCCGTCCCCGGAGGCCGCGCTGCGCTATTTCCAGGTTCGGCTGCTCGATCTGGCGGGATACCGGCCGGAGTTGTCCCGCTGCGTAAACTGCTTGAGCGAGGCCGCGCCGGAGGATCAATTCTTCTCGGTTCTGGAGGGTGGTCTCCTGTGTCCGCGCTGCGGTCCGATGCGGAGCGAAGCCCGACCGCTGTCGCTGCAGGCCCTGAAGGTCTTGCGGCACTACCAGCGCAATTCCTACGCGGAGGCCTCCCGCCCGCAGATCAGCCCGAAAGTCGCGCTCGAGTTGGAGGCGCTGCTGGAAAGTTACCTATGTCACTTGCTTGAGCGCGAGCTCAATGTGCCCGGCTTCGTACGGCAGGTGCGTCGTTTGAAGGAGGCGCGCGTCTATTCCTAAGAAGACGCCAGGGAAGCGAAAGCGAAAAACCTCCAAGCGGGCTGCACCGTTGGCCAAGAATCTAGAGCCGACTTTCCAACAGGCAGTTTCCGCACTCGAGAGGTTCTGGGCGAATGAGGGCTGCCTGATCTGGCAGCCCTATTACACCCAGGTCGGAGCCGGGACGATGAATCCGGCGACCTTTCTTCGCGTCCTGGGGCCGGAACCCTGGCGAGTGGCTTATACCGAGCCTTCCGTCCGCCCGGACGACGCGCGCTATGGCGAGAACCCCAACCGCATGGGTTTGTATTATCAGTATCAGGTCATCCTTAAGCCTGACCCGGGGAACCCGCAGGAGATCTATCTGCGTTCCTTGGAAGCCTTAGGCATCGATCCGCGGCGGCACGACATTCGCTTCGTGGAAGACCGTTGGGAGGCCCCCGCGTTGGGAGCCTGGGGGCTCGGGTGGGAGGTCTGGCTGGACGGGCTGGAGATCACCCAGTTCACCTACTTCCAGCAGG
>CAYHJH010000150.1:0-4614 GCA_964356605.1 uncultured Anaerolineaceae bacterium | reverse complement strand
ATGGACGAATCGATCAACGGAACTAGGAGAGGGCCAACTTGCTGGAGATCGCCTCGGTCATCTTACGGATCTGATCCCCGGTCAACGTATCACGGTGCATGATGATCAGCGGATTACCGCTCTGGGAGGCTTGCTGTACCAATTCGGGGGCGGGAGATACGATGCCGGCCAGTGCGATCCCCAGATCGGCCTCCACCTGCTTCCAAGGGATATTGAGGCTAGTGCGCTCGCGAGTGATCAACGCCAGGCTGGTCCGGCCGCGCTGTAGGCCGTTGGAGAACAAGTCGTCCAGGACCGCCCGTGCGATGACGTTCGAAGGATATACGGGTTCCACGACCACAATCACGCTCTCGCTCAGCAGCAGCAGCGGCTTAGAGTAGGGGCGCAGACCAGATCCCAAGTCGAGAACCAGCGCAGTGCACATGGAGGCCAGGTTCTTGACGACGGCCTCCATCTGGGAGACTGCCTCCTCTAGCTCTCCCTCCCGGGGCTGGTACGAGGCAAGCAGCAGCCGAACACCGCTGGGGTGGGTGACGACCTCCGATTCCACGGAACGGAGGTGGATATCCTTGAGCGACCGCGAAAGCAGCGTCGTTAGCCCGGTCGGCGCGCTGATGTTCAGAGCGAGGGCGAGCGATCCCCGCCCGGGATTCATCTCCGCCACGATCACATCGAGACCATTCAGCTGCATTTGGACACCGACGTTTAGGGCCAGCGTCGAGGTACCCAAACCGGCCCGAGAGCCAAAGAAGCTCACAATTTGAGCCTGCTCCGGCGCTTCTTTGACCGGGGCGGAAATTGACCGTGAGAGCACGGCCTTTACGTGGGCGGTGAGCTCAGCCGGGTGGGTAGGCTTGGTGAGATAGTCATCCACGCCGGATTCAAAGCCTTTGACTTTGTCGTCCACCATGGTCTTGGCGGTGAACATCACGATGGGGATATGCGAAAGGGAAGGATCCGAGCGCAGGCGCTCCGTCACCTGATAGCCGTCCATGTCCGGCATCATAACGTCCAGCAGAATCAAATCCGGCCTCTCCGAGGAAGCCTTGGAAAGGCCGATGGTCCCGTTGCTTGCAACTGCTATTTGATAGCCCTGCCGCTCAAGCATAAGGCCGACGAGCTTGAGAGTGTCGATATCGTCATCGATGATGAGGATCTTTTCGGCCATTTTGCTCGAGATCGAGAGAGTCAGGGCAGTCTAGCATAAAGCCATAGGCCGAGCAAGGATTCGCATCTCCCACACCTTATGTCAGCCTATTGCACGCGAATCAGGACATCCTGCCGGTGAGGCAGGCCAATTTCGCAAAGTTGGCCCCGCTTGTATAATCCTGCCGCCGCTCTTTCAACCGGAGGCCTCATGGCCATCGCGGGATGGGGATTTGACGGCCCCTTCTATTTGGGGCTGCCTACGCGCGAAGCAGGCTACCTGCTGCTCGCCCTTTATCTATTAGTTCTCACCCTCGCGCTTCGCAACTGGAGACTCAAGCTGCCGGACCGCCCGGCGATTGGCCTTCTGATTCCGGTTGGCCTGCTGCTGGTGTCACTCTTTCTGTCCGGAGCATTCACTGTCCGGTTCATTCCGGAAGCCAGCTATCCGGTTCCGGGACAACCCGCGGCGCCCACCGGCACTTCCTTCCCGCTGCTTGGCTCGGCGCCTTGGATGCTGGCCTTGTCATTTCTAGGGGACCTGCCCGCGGTGCTGATGGCCTTCGCGGGCGGTCTGGCCCGCGGTGGGTGGAGCACCCAACGGCTGCTGACGCCCTTTGGGATAGCAGCCGAGGCGGCCCTGTTCGGCTGGTTAATTCGCCGTCCATACCCAGAGTGGCCGGGGAGGCTCGCCCGGCGCCCACTTCCCAGCGCGGTGGCCACGGGTCTGGCCTTCGGTTTTCTTCGTTCGCTCGAGGACTTCGTCTACACCGGTGGGGATTTTCTCAACGCCTTGGATCACACCTTGGTGGGTCTCGGCCCGACCGTCCTGGCTTCTGTACTCGAGCTGCTCGTTGCCGGCTCCCTGACCGCCGCGGCCAAAAGTGGTTTCGCCAAGTATTGGCGAGGGCCGAACGAGACGATCGTTGGCCCGTACAACCGCTCATTGGCATCGAAAATGGTTGCACTGATCACAACGCTCGGAGTCGTGGGTGGAGCCGCGCTGACCTATGGCAATTGGCTCCTGGCCCGGGCTTCCGCACAGGAAATCATCTCAGACCAAATGCAACAGACCGCCTCCCAGGCAGCGGAGGGGATACCGTTCTTCGTCCAGACTGGGCGGACCCAGCTCCGGTCTCTCGCGGAAGCCATTCCAGGAGAGGCGGCTGGTGGACCTGAGACCGCCGTGGCGCTCACCGAGGCTCTGGAGGATCGGTCGTACTTTACGCGGCTTGCAATTGTGGATCCGTCGGGACACCTTCGACTGCAGTGGCCTGCAACCACGGAATCGCTGCCACTGGAGATCTCTGCGGCGGCCCAAACCGGCGTCCCGCAGGAGCTCGTCCTGGCCGGAAATCAAGCGGGCCAAGGAGTTCAACTCGTTTTTCTCACCCCCCTCGACTGGAACGGCGGAACGGGGGCTGCACTGGCCGGCTGGACGGATCTCTCTCGCAACCCGCTGCTGGAGCCGGTCCTGGCGCGCCTGAAGGCCTACTCAGGCGGAGAGGCCTTCGTAGTAGATGAACGTGGGCGCGTAATCCTGCACCCCGACCCCGACCACTGGCTCAAGCAGGCCAACTACCAGGATCCAGCGAGCGCGGCGTTCTTCTATGCCGCCGATTCAACAGGCAACCGGTCCTGGATGTATTCGCATCCGGTCGAGGGCTATCCGTGGAGGGTCATCGTCAGCACTCCACAGAGGTCGCTTGACGGGCTCGCTCTTTCGACCACGCTGAACCTTTTCATCCTGCTGGTCACTCTGGGCGGGGTAATGATCGCGGCAGTTCACTTCATAAGCCGAAGGCTCACGCGGCCCCTGAGAGAGATGGCAACGACGGCCGAGGCAATCGCCCAGGGGGACCTGGACCGCCAGGTGTCTGCCGGAGGAGAGGACGAGATTGGCCGTCTTGCTGTATCGTTTGAGCGCATGCGACAGGCATTGAAGGCCCGCCTGGGCGAACTAAATCTGCTGCTTTCAACCAGCCGGAGGATGGCGGAGAGCTTCGACCTGAGCGAGGCGCTGCCGAGCGTGCTCAGCAAGATCCGGGACTTGATGGACGTGGATGGGGTCCGCTTGGTGCTAGCCGGGTCCGAGGGCGAGCTTGAGACCTACCATGCGGGTCCAGCCGGTCAGGGCTGGGTGAACCTTGACCGGGGCATTATGGACCTGACTCGCAAGCGTGGGCAGTTCGCCCTGGAGAATCCAGCCCGGGCCGGCGCGGTGCTCGATATGAGCGGAGTGTCCGAACCGCTAGAGGCAATGATCGCGCTGCCGGTAAGGCATGAGGAAGGCTTTGTCGGGGCCCTATGGTTGGGGCACCGCGGCTCACGATCCTTCACCAAGTCAGAGATCCGGCTGCTCTCGATCTTCGCCGGGCAGCTGGCGATCTCGCTCGAAAACGTGGGTCTGTACCGCCGAGCCGAGCGTGAGCGCAATCGACTGCTCGCGATTCTGAGCTCGACGCCCGATGCGGTGATCGTGACTGATTCGGAAGGCCGGGTGTCGCTGGCAAACCCCGCTGCAGATTCCGTCTTGAAGGTGAGGGCGGAAGAGGCAATTGGGCGGCCAATCGAAGAACTGGTTGACTCGGCGGAGTTGACCTCCTTATTGACTGGGCCACTACCACCGAGCCGATCGATTGAGATCAAGGTCGAGGGAGGGCGGGTGCTCTATGCATCCGCCTCCGATGTTCCGGGAGGGCAGATGGGCAGGGTGTGCGTGCTCTCCGACATCACTCATTACAAGATTCTGGACACCCTGAAGTCGGAATTCGTCTCCACGGTCAGTCATGACCTTCGATCCCCGCTCACGTTGATGCGAGGCTACTCCACCATGGTCTCCAACGTGGGGAGTGTCAACGAGCAACAACAGGAGCTGCTCGACAAGATTCAGACCAGCGTTAGTCGCATGACCAAACTGGTCGATGATTTGCTCGATCTGGGACGGATCGAGACCGGCATCGGGCTGACTCCGGAGCCGATTGAGATCCCGGCGATCCTCCAGGATGTCCTGGCGAGCTTCAGACCCCAGGCACTGAACAAGCAGGTCGCACTGGAGGCCGAGCTCGCCTCGGACATGGCGCCCGTGCAGGCCGACCCGGTCCTGCTCCGGCAAGCGATCGCCAATCTTGTGGACAACGCCATCAAGTATTCGCGGCCCGGTGCACGGGTGGTGCTGCGTGCCGATCAGGTGGAGGGACGCCAGATTATTCAGGTCCAGGACACCGGCGTAGGGGTCGCTCCGGCCGATCAGCCCCGGCTTTTCGAGAAGTTCTTTCGGGTGGGCGAGGCCAAGGGATCAGGGCTGGGGCTGGCGATTGTGAAGTCGATTGTCGAACAGCACCATGGTCGCGTCAGCGTGGAAAGCCGGCTTGGGCGCGGCAGCACCTTCACGATTGCTTTCCCGATGATGGGGGATCGAATTCGACCACCGATCCAGAGCCAGCGCAGAGCCGCCATTTGACCGCC
>CAYHJH010000149.1:0-4667 GCA_964356605.1 uncultured Anaerolineaceae bacterium | reverse complement strand
GCGGGCGGCTGCAATTGTCCACTCCAGCCAGGGCGCGCTCAGAATCCCGACCAACAAGATCGCCGCGATACAAGTGGCTAACGCAACGGCGTACGAACGCGGAACGGTGATCGGTTTGTCCTCGTCCTCCGAACGGTAGAGGTAGACCACCTTGAGCACCGTCAGATAATAGTACAGTCCGACAATGGCATTCAGCACACCTGCAAAGGCCAGCCAAATCAGCCCGCTCTCGACGGCTGCCGCGAACACGAAGACCTTGGCAACGAAGCCGGCCAGCGGTGGCATCCCCGCCAGGGAAAGAAAGGCCACCAGCAAGGCCAGCGCCAGCCAGGGCGAGCGGCGGCTCAGGCCGGCGTAATCCGCGATCTGTTCCGACCCGGCCGAGCGGGCGAAGAGGATCACCACTGCGAACGCGGCAAGGTTTGTCACGACGTACGCCAGCAAGTAGAACATCAAGCTCGCTGCGCCGAAGCCGCTGAGGGCAACCAGCCCGATCAGGGCGTAGCCGGCGTGAGCGATCGAGGAGTAGGCCAGCAATCGCTTGATGTTGCGCTGCGTGATGGCCAGCACGTTTCCGAGCGTCATTGTCGCCGCCGACATCGCCGCGAGTACCGCCGCCCAGAACCCTTCGATCCCCGGGAACGCCAACACCATCACCCGCACCAAGACCGCGAAACCGGCCGCCTTGGAGGCGGTCGAGATGTAGGCCGTGATCGGGGTCGGCGCACCCTCGTAGACGTCCGGCGTCCAGAAATGGAATGGAACCGCGGCGACCTTAAAGCCAAAGCCGACCAGGACCAGGGCCGCCACCGCGCCCAGCACCGCCGGTGACACCTGCGCGGAGCGTATTGCCTCTGCCAGGAAATAGAGGTTGGTCTCCCCGGTGAAGCCGTACAGCAAGCTGAAACCGTAGAGCATTACCGTCGAGGTCAGCGCGCCGAACAGGAAATACTTGAGGCCCGATTCGGTCGACTTGTCGTCCCCCTTGAGGAATCCGGCCAGGATGTACAGCGGGATGGAGGTGGTTTCGATCGACAGATAGAGCATGATGAGATCGGCCGACGACGCCATCAGAGTCATGCCCATCGTGGTGACCAGCAGCAGGGCGTAATACTCGCCGCGGTCCCCCACCCCGCTCACATTGATGGAGAGTAGGCAGCTGACCATCGCGGAGAACAAGATCAGCAGCGTGAAGGCGAAGGCCAGCCAATCGTGCCTCAACATTCCCCCAAGAATGAGCGGTTCGGCTTCACTCGGTCGACTGAAGAGGAGGGTGGCAACCAGAATCGCGAGAACTCCAGCTGCCGCCACCCAGCCGAGGGCGACCCGACGGCTGGGCCGCCAGAGCATGTCCAATCCGAGCAGGAGCCCGGCGAGCAGGAACAGCAGGATTTCCGGCAGGATTGCAAGGGTGGTCTGAGGCGTGAAGTCGGCGATGGTCACGATCCGACCCCCAACAGCTTGAGAACTGCATCTGCGCCGGTCTGGACCATCGGCGCCATCAGCGCCGGGTAGATCCCCACCACGATCAGGATCGACGACATCAAGACCAACGCGACTTTGTCTTGCAAGATCACGTCTCCCACGTGGCCCTCAAACTCTGCAGGCAGCGCCCCGAAGAACACTCGGCCGGCGACCCTCATCACATACGCGGCGGTGACGACGATGGATATCACGATCACCACCGCCACGATCGGCGCGGTTTGCCACAGCCCCATGAAGATCGGAAACTCGGCGATGAATCCCGAGAACCCTGGCATACCCATCGACACCAGGCCGCCAATGATGAAGGCCACCGCGACGATGGGCATCACCCTCGAGAAACCGCCCAGCTTGGGGAGATCGCGGGTGTGGGCCCGGTCGTAGACCATTCCGACCACCGCGAAGAAGAGTGCGGTCATGACTCCGTGCGAGAACATCTGGATGCCGGCTCCGGTCAGTCCATTTCGATTCAGGGTGGCAAAACCGAGCATCACCAATCCCATATGCGACACCGAGGAGAAGCCGATGACGTACTTGAAGTCGGTCTGTACCATGGCGATGAAGGCGCCGTAGACGACGTTGATGGTCGCCAGCACCAGGATCAGCGGTGCCCAAAAGCGAGCGCCTTCGGGCAGCAGCATGATCCCCACCCGCAGCGCGGCGAACGCTCCCAACTTCATCAGCACGCCGGCGTGGAACATTGACACCGCGGTCGGTGCGGCCACGTGGCCGTCGGGCGACCAATTGTGGAAGGGAAAGAGTCCGCCCAGCACGGCGAAACCGAAGAACACAAAGGGGAACCACAATCGCTGGAAGGCGGTGGAGAAGCCGGCGCTCTCCAGCGCAAGCATATCGAAGGTGTTAAGGCCGGAGCTGAAAAACATCACCAGTGCGCCGACCAGCGAGATCACCGAGCCGATGAACAGGTAGAGCGTCAGCTTCATGGCGGCGTACTCGCGGGTCACCTTCCAGCCCCAGATCGAGATCAAGAGATACATCGGGAAGACCGCGATCTCGTAGAAGAAGAACAAGAGGAACATATCCAGCGAGGCAAACACTCCGAACACGCCGGTGGCCAGGATGTACAGGAAGAGGAAGAACTCGCGCGGGCGGTCGTCGAGCTGCCAGGAGATCAGCACGCCGGTGAACATCACCACCCCGGTGAGCAACAGCAACGGCGCACTAATTCCGTCCACGCCCACGTGGTACGAGATCCCCAGCCGCGGAATCCAGTCCACCTTCTCGATGAACTGGTAGCCTGCGGCGCTCTGGTCGTAGGTCAAATAGACATACAAGGAGAGCAGCAGATCCAGGCTCGCGGCGGCCAGCGCGAAGCGGCGGATCGAATTGTGCCGCTCGGCCGGGAAGAACAGCAAGATGACCCCCGCGACGATGGGGGTGAAGATGATGACGGTCAGGTATGGGAAGCTCATTGGCTAGCGCTCAAGCTGATGGCCGACGGTGGACGGTGGACGGGAGACGGGAAGCGGGAGACGGTCGACGGGGCGGAAATGCTGTGAGGACCAACCGTCTTTCGTCGGCCATCCACCGTCCACCGTCCTGCCTCCCTCCTCCGTCCACTGTCGACCGTCCTGCCTCCGTCCTCCGTCCTCCGTCCACCGTCCATCCTCACGTCCCCAGCAACCTCACCACGGTTTGATTGATCACTCCCACGATCCACGCTGGCCACACCCCAATGACCAGCATCAACACCATGAGCGGCGCGATGGCGAGCACCTCGCGTCGATTGATCTCCATGGCATGATCGGCCCACTTTTCATTGAGCGGGCCATGCAGCGTGTCGCGGATGCCCTTGAGCACGTAAGCGCCAGTGATCAGCAGGCCAAGCATGGAGACTGCCGTGAAAAATGTAAAGATCGGCCACGATCCCCGCACGACCATGAATTCCGAGACGAATCCGTTCAGCCCCGGCAGCCCCAGCGAAGCCATGGCGGTGAAGACCAGGATCCCGCCATAAACCGGCGCCAGCCGGAAGAGGCCTCCATAGGCCTCCAGGTCGCGGGTGTGCGTCCGTTCGTAGATAACGCCAACCAGCAGGAACATTCCGGCCGCCGAGAGGCCGTGGTTGAACATCTGCAGCACCGCCCCATTGACCGCGATGACCGCGTCGTCCCCCGCCGGCGTGCCGCGCGCGTAGGCCGCCGCGGCGATTCCGAGCACCACGAAGCCCATGTGGTTGACTGATGAATAGGCCACCAGCCGTTTGAAGTCGCGCTGGCCCCAAGACACGAACGCCCCCAGCACGATTGCGAGTGTGGCCAGCAGGGCGAGCACCCCGGCGTAGGTCTTCGCCTCCTCGGGATACAGCGGCAGCACCAGCCGCAGGAACCCGTACGCGCCCAGCTTCAGCAGCACGCCAGCCAGGATCATCGAGCCGGCCGTGGGGGCCTCGGTGTGGGCATCCGGCAGCCAGGTGTGGAACGGCCAGACCGGCACCTTGATTGCAAAGGCGATCACGAACGCCCAGAAAGCCACCGCCTTTACTGTACCGACCGACAGCGAGATCGGCAGGCCGAGTACGCTGAGCGGTTCATCAAGCGTCGACCAGGTGCGAGTGATCTCCACCATGTCGAATGTGCCGGAGGCTACGCCGATCAACTGGATGGCGAGCAGCAGGCCGAGCGAGCCGGCCATGGTGTAAATGAGGAACTTGAAGGAAGCATAGTTGCGGGCGGGGATCTGCCGGCCGGCGACTTCTCGAGTGCCTACCTCGCTTCCCCACTGGTTGATCAGGAAATACATCGGCACCAGCCCGATCTCCCAGAAGACGAAGAACAGGAACAAATCCAGTGCCAGGAACACACCCAGCATGCCGGTTTCGAGCAGCAGGAAAAGCGCCATGTAGGGTCGCACCCGGTCGGTGATGTTCCACGAGATCAGCAGCGACAGCGGCGTCAGCAGCGTCGTAAGCAGGACCATCGGCACCGAGATGCCGTCAACGCCGAGGTGGTAGCTGGCGTTGATGGCTTCGTACCAGATGACGTTTTGCTCAAACTGAAAACCAGGCTGGCCAGGCCGGTAGGCGGTCCACAGCCAGATCGAGAGCGCCAGCGGGACCAGGCTGGCTGCGAACGCGAACCACCGGATGAGCTGAACCCGCTCCTTGGGGATCAGCAAGACGATCGCCGCCGCCACGGTTGGGGAGAAGAGAATCAGGGTCAGGA
>CAYHJH010000148.1:2537-4679 GCA_964356605.1 uncultured Anaerolineaceae bacterium | reverse complement strand
GGCTCCGCGTACTCGACCACGATCACGCGCTGGCTCACGCCGACCTGCGGCGCCGCCAACCCCACGCCGGGCGCGACCCGCATTGTCTCGACCATGTCGTCGATCAGGCGCTGAATCTCGGGTGTAATCTTTTGGACCCGCTTGGCCTTCTCTCGCAAGACCGGGTTGGGGACGGTGACAATCTGCCGGACGGCCATCGGGGTTAGCCAGAGGCCCCCTTGCTCTGCTTCGGCTCGACCCCTCGCCGAGCTCGGGGCTGTGCGGCTTGACCGAGCGACTCGACGCTTCGGCCAAGCTCAGCGAGGTCTGAGCTCGCCGAGGTCTGGCGGGCCTCTTCATGGTACACGCTGAACCAATCCGCCAACTCATCCCGCCGCTGCTGCCGGTCGAGCTCGCGCCGCCGCTCGACCAACGCTTCTTGCGCCCGGACGATGTCCTGCTGCACCCGGTTCGGATCGTACACGCCCTCGAAGGTGAACTCGGCCGTCCCTACCTGGGCGATCACGTCGCCATAATTCAGCAGCAGCCCCATGATCCCCTTGCGCTTGACCTCGGTGCCCAGAATGTTTTCCAGTGGAGCGACCTTTCGAAGCTCGCTCGCCAGCGGTTTCTTATAGACATCCAGGATCTGATTGGCGGTGATCTGGTAGAGGTCGTTGGCCCAGTCCATAAACCGGTAGATCCACCAGCCGAAGGCGGGAATCAATAGGATCAGCGCTCCGACCACATCGGTCGTGAAGCCGAAGATGCCCAGCATGCCGCCCAGCCGGGCGCCCAGCGCGCCGACCAGCAGCAGCACCACGATCGACGGCAGGGCGATGAAGCGAATCAGCACCGCCCAATGCTTGCGATAGGTGATCACGCCGCTCTGTTCGAAGCGGAGCTCAAGGCTCCAATGGTCGAGGCCGATGGTCTGCTTCGATCGCTCCGTCTCGGTGACGGCCCCTGTCCCCTCCCCGCCCCCAGCCACAGGCGCCTCCACGGTTCCTGCTTCCAGTCGCTGATGCAAGGCCGCCGCCACCACTTGCCGGTCCTCCCGCTCGCGTGAGTGCTGCACCCTGCGCCGCTGCTCCTCGATAATGGCAGCCATCGAATGCGGGCCATTTACCGCGCGGAAGGTGATCTGGCCGGTGTAGGTGCGCAGGATCACATCTCCATATCCCAGGGTGCGCCCGGCGAAATCGGAGCTGAGGCTCACGGAGAGCAACATGTGCAGCGGAGACTCCTGCCGGCTGTCATACAAGCCAATCACCTTCTCCAGCCAGACCACCCGCCGGTTGGTCACGATGTAATAGTCATTTCTCCAATCAAACCAGCGCCATACTCCCAGGCCAACACCCAGGACCAAGAGACCACCACCGATCCAACCCAGTGCGCTCCCCGCGCCCCACCCCAACATGGCCAACCCGCCCAGCCCCAGGATGACCGGCAGCGTCAGGGTTTGTATCAGCAGATTGGGGTCCTTACGGGACAACCCGTGGATGGTCTCGCCCTCCCCAAGCCAATCGAACTGTAGACGGAGCGCCAGGCGCCGGCTTTCGGCGATATAGCGGAGGCTGTCAATTGCCGAAGGGAAGTCCTGGAGTGCAGCCTCGAGTTGGCCTTGATCCCAGAAATAAACCGTCGCTCGGCCGATGGCGGTGAGCGAGGCGTGGTAGGTCTCATCGTTGGCCAACTCCATTTCGCCGAAGGTGTCGCCCTTGCCCAATCGGTACAGCTCGACTGAGCTCGTCCTTCGCGGCTCGACCGAGCTCGCCGAGGTGTGAGGCTCAGGATGCACGGCAGGCAGCACGACCGAGGCGGCTTCGGGCTCAGACCGCACCGCACTGGCCTGGCCTTCTGCGATCAGGGTCAGCGCCTCGGCGAATGTGCCCTGTCGGTGGATCACCTCACCGGGGCCAAATTCCTGCCGGCGCAGGGACCCGGCGATTGCCTCGAGCGTGGCCTCATCCACATCCCGCAGGAAGTGCAGGCCGCTGAGGAACTCGATCTCACCCGGAGCGGGCACGGGCGGATTTTAGCATGAGGGGTCTGCAGCCGCCCCCCCGCGCAAGCGGCTCAAGAGTGTGCCTGTGCTATACTGCGCCGTCCTCGGCCCACGCGGAGACGAAGATCTGAGCAAGCGAAAGCAAGCCTCGAGCT
>CAYHJH010000148.1:0-2437 GCA_964356605.1 uncultured Anaerolineaceae bacterium | reverse complement strand
AGAGTCCAACTTTCCTCCGACCGACGACGCGACATCATTGGCGGTCTGCTGATCGTTCTGGGGCTGCTCACCCTGATCAGCGCCCTGACCTCCGGTCGGGGGTTCTTGGGCTCGACCTGGCTTCGCCTGCTGGCCTACGGCTTCGGATGGGGAGCCTTCGTGGTCCCCCTCGGGCTGATCGGAGGAGGAGCCTTGCTCGTCGCGCCCAGTTTGAAGCGACGGCTTCCGGGACTCGACCCCGAAGGGTACCTGGGAGTGACAGTGCTTTACCTCGTGGGTCTGGCGATGCTCCACGCTCTGCTCGGAGCGAGCAGTCTTGAAGAGGGCCGTGCCTATGCCCGCGCGGGTCGCGGCGGCGGAGTGGTGGGGGCGGGCTTGCTGGCGCTGCTCGTGGGCGCGTTCGGAGGCGCGGGCGCCGCGGTGGCGCTGCTGGCTTTGCTGCTGATCGGGATCAGTCTGACGCTCGGGATGTCGCCTCGCGAGCTGCTCCAGGCGGCACAACCCGTCTGGCAATCGACGAGGGATCGGGTCGAGCCGTACCTATCAAGAGCGCTAGGAAAGGAATGGCCTCAGGCCCCAGGAACGACCCAGGCTTCGGTCCGTCCGGTCGTCGCGACTCTCACGCGAACGAGCGCGCGCCCGGCTTTCACTCCGGCCACCAGTGACCAAGCAGTCGTCCGGGAAAGCTGGTCTGTTCCAACGATGGAAGAGATCCTGGAGCAAGGCTCGGAGGGCAAGCCAGACGACGAGCTGGACAAGAAACGAGCCAAGCTAATCGAGGAGACACTGCGACTGTTTGGGGCTCCGGGCAGGATCGTGGCCATCAACCGCGGACCCGCAATCACGCAGTTTGGCGTCGAACCCGAGTTTATGGAGGCCCGCGGGGGACGGCGGACGAAAGTCAAAGTGAGCAAAGTGGCGGCGCTGGCGGACGACCTGGCTCTGGCGCTGGCTTCGCGGTCAATTCGAATCGAGGCCCCGGTGCCCGGCAAAGGCTACGTTGGGATCGAGGTGCCCAACGCGGAGATCTCATTGGTGGCGCTGCGCGATGTGATGGCTTCGCCATCCTTCCAGGAAGTCAGTTCAAAACTGCGCCTGGGCCTGGGACGTGATGTCTCAGGCAAGGCGATCGCAGCGGATCTGGGCAGCATGCCGCACCTGTTGATCGCGGGCACCACCGGCTCAGGCAAGTCGGTGTGCGTGAACGCCCTGATCTCCTGCCTGCTGCTGCAGAACACGCCGAAGGACCTGCGCTTCCTGATGATCGACCCAAAACGAGTGGAACTGACCGCCTACAATGGCGTCCCACACCTGCTGGCGCCGGTGGTGGTGGACCTGCAGCGGGTAGTGCCGGCGCTGCAGTGGGTCTCACGCGAGATGGATGACCGCTACCACCGCTTCTCGCGAGAGGGCGCTCGCAACCTGGCCGACTACAACGCCCGCAGGCAAGCCATCCATCAGGACACCCTGCCCAGCATTGCAGTCGTCATCGATGAGCTGGCCGACCTGATGATGATGGCGCCGGACGAAACGGAGCGGGTGCTTACCCGGCTGGCGCAGCTGGGCCGCGCCACCGGCATCCACCTCATCATCGCGACCCAGCGCCCCTCGGTGGACGTGGTCACCGGATTGATCAAAGCCAACTTCCCGGCCCGGATCGCGTTTGCGGTGGCATCCTCGGTGGACAGCCGGGTGATCATTGATCGCCCGGGCGCGGAGCGCCTGCTGGGGCGCGGGGACATGCTCTTCCAAGCTCCGGATGCCTCGGCGCCGCTGCGGATGCAGGGTTCGTATGTGTCGGATGGCGAGTTGGGCCGGTTGATTGGGTATTGGAAGCAAGCTGCGGTGGTAAGCGCGCCAACAGAGAGCATTCAGTCCATCTCTGCGAGCGCGCCGCTCAAACAGGCACCGTTGTGGGAAGAGGTGTCCGAGGTAGCGGCCGAGCGCGACGACCTGTTCGATGAAGCGGTGGCCGTCCTGAGAGAGATGCAGCGCGGCTCGGTCTCGGTGCTGCAGCGCCGGCTGCGCATTGGATACACCCGGGCGGCTCGGCTGATCGATCAGCTCGAAGAGGCCGGGATCGTCGGCTCTGCCCAGCGTGGCACGGGCGCCCGCGAGGTGCTCGACTACGGCAAGACTTCGGCGGGCTAAGACCTCGCCGAATTGGGCCAAGGTAGCTAGCTGCTGGGACTGCAAGCCACACCCCCGGGCTTCGATCTAGACCAGAATCTGGTTCCAAAGACCCCAATGAGAATAGCATCCCAAAGAGGCCAGGTCGCGCTTGCCACGGGGTTCGCCGCCTGCCTGCTGCTGGCAGGCCTGACGGCATGCGTTCGAACCGGCACACCGTCTCCCGGCCCGGGGCTGCCGACCGAGAGTCCCAGCCCAACTCCAGGCCCGACCGCTACACCCGTCCCCAGCCTGCTGCTGATCGCGG
>CAYHJH010000147.1:0-4741 GCA_964356605.1 uncultured Anaerolineaceae bacterium | reverse complement strand
GGCGGAGCCTGGAATGGCGGACGATCTTCCCCACTGCGCCCTGGCGGAGCCGGGACCAGCGCAACCGGTCTCGGTGAGCGAGGTCAGCCAAGACCTCACGGGGTCTGCTGGGGCGCCTGCACACGCAGATGAGGGCCCCGCCCCGACCGAGCTGTGGCCGGTGCCGATGGTGGCGCATGTGCGGATGGTGAGCAGTCTCATTGAAGGCCGGCGGGTGAGCTGGGCGGAGATCCTGGCGATGCTCGCCAAAGTTTTTAGACAACACAGCATAGGCCGCCGCCGCAAGATCGATCAGACTGTGGCCTGGTTAAATGAAAACCCTCCTTGAAAGGCTCGGCCGTGGCACGCGAGGTTGAACTCTCCCTCTTGGACCTGCGCTATGAGGGCTGCCGGATGAAGCAGGCGGCGCTGGAAGAGCGCCTGTTGGGCTCGATTGCCCAACGCGGCATCGAGGAACCGCTGGAAGGGGTCGAGGTGGCCGGGTGCTGCGTCTTGCTCAACGGCTTCAAACGCTATCGCTGCGCGCGCAAGCTGCGCCTGGCGCTGGTGCCCTATGCCTCGCTGGGACAAGACGAGGCCGTGGGGATCCTGAGTTTGCTGCGGACTTCCAACCACCGCTCGCTGAGCCTTCTGGAGCAGGCCGGCTTCATCGACCAGCTCAAGAACCTGCGCCACCTGAGTGTGGCCGAGATCGCCGCCGAGCTTTCCCGCAGCAAATCCTGGGTGAGCATGCGCCTGGGACTCATCGCCGA
This sequence comes from uncultured Anaerolineaceae bacterium, assembly GCA_964356605.1. Classification (GTDB taxonomy): domain Bacteria; phylum Chloroflexota; class Anaerolineae; order Anaerolineales; family E44-bin32; genus JADFRG01. Next base: position 3,989 of record CAYHJH010000147.1, on the reverse strand, counting down.
AATGAGCGACCCGGTGCGCCAGCAGCTCTTCGCCGGGGCCTTTCCGGTTTACTCGTATATGTACACGCTGCGCCAGTTCATGCGCCTGAACGGGGTGGCGGCCTCGCAGATCGAGGAGTTTGTGCTGGCGGTCAGCGGCCACCACTTGAGCGTGCGGGAGGTCGAACAACTGGCCCATGGTTACTTCCGGGGGCCGGAGTCTTTTCGCCAGGAGATTCGTAAGGGCAATCTGGCTCTGCCCCTGGAGCGGATGCGGCAGGTGCCCACCGGCCCCGATGCGTGCAACGAGTTTGAGCGCGTGTTGCTCCAGGACCTGGAACTCACGCAGAAGTACATGCAGCGGGTGATGGGCAAAAGCCAGGACCCGCGGCTCCAGACCCGAGCCTTTCATGCCCTGTCCCATCTGTTGACCGGAGGGATTCTGAGCCGCTCGCAGGCATTTTCCCATACCCTCAAGCAACTTCATGATCGCAACGGACAAGCGTAAGGCCATTTTCCTGCTCCACCAGGAGGGGATGAGCGCGCGGGAGATTGCCCGGCGCCTGGGTCTGAGCCGCAACACGGTGCGGGCCATCATCCAACAAGCGGGGGTGATGCCCCCCACCACGCGCGCGGACAAGCAACGGATCGACGAGGAACTGTTGCGACGGCTCTACCAGCAGTGCCAAGGCTGGGTTCAGCGGGTGCATGAAAAATTGGTCGAGGAAGAAGGGGTCTCGGTGAAGTATTCCACCTTGACGCGGATGCTCCGGGAGTTGGGCATCAGCGAACCCCAAACCCTTCGCTGCGAGCGCGTGCCCGATGAACCGGGCGCGGAGATGCAGCACGACACCAGCGTCTATTGGGTCGAGTTGGCCGGCCAACGCGTCCAGCTCATCGCCAGCCTCATCTACCTGCGCTACTCCAAACGACGTTACCTTAAGTTCTACCGCGCCTTCGATCGCTTCAAAATGAAGTGCTTCTTCCACGAGGCCCTCACCTTCTGGGGCTACGCCGCGCGGCGCTGTATCATTGACAACACCAATCTGGCGCGGTTGCCGGGCAGTGGCTGTGGCCCCCACGCGGTGATCGTGGCGGAGATGGAGGCCTTCGCCAAGCAGTACGGCTTCACGTTCCGTTGCCACGCCCTCGGACATGCCAATCGCAAGGCCGGCGAGGAGAGAAGTTTTTGGACCGTGGAAACCAACTTTCTGCCCGGCCGCACCGCGGTGAGCCTGGCGGAGTTCAACGCCCAGGCCTTGGCGTGGTCCACCGTGCGGCTGGAGCACAAGCCCCAAGGCAAGGCGGGCTTGATCCCGGTCAAAGCCTTCGAACATGAATGCACTTTCCTCACCCCTCTGCCGCCCCATCTGCCCGCCCCTTACCGGGTTCATGAACGGGCGACCGACCAGTACGGCTATATCGCCTTTGACGCCAACTACTTTTGGGTGCCCGGAACCCGGCGCGAGTCGGTCAAGGTGTTGGAGTACAGCGACTGCTTGAAGATCTTCCACGCCCGCCAATGCCTGGTCGAGTATCCCCGGCCGGCCGAGGGCGTCCGCAACGGGCAATTCAGCCCCCCGGGCCAACCCCAACCGCCCCACCAACCCAACCATCGCAAGCAACCCGCCCACGAGGAGGAAAAGCGTCTGCGCGCCCTGGCCCCCTCGGTCAGCGCGTACCTGGATTTCGCCCTGCAGACCCCGGGCCTGCAGCGTCACCAGTTTCTCCGGCAGCTCCTGGCGCTGAGCCGCAAGATGACCCCCGAGCTGTTCCTCCAGAGCCTGGAACGCGCCGCCAAGTATCGCATCACCAACCTCCCCACCCTCGAGCGCATCGCCCTGCTCTGCCTCCAAGGGATCGGCGCCACCCTGCCGGTGGCCCAGGTCGACGAGCGATTCACCCAGCGCGAGGCCTACCAGGAAGGCTCGCTGACCGAAGCCCCCGATCTTTCGATCTACCAAGAAGCGCCCGCTCCCAACGAACCCAACCCCCCCTGACATGAATGACGAACTGGCCGCAAAACTCAAGCAGCTTCGCCTGGGTGGGCTCCTGGCCCATTGGGATGACTATCTCAAATTGGCCGCCGACCAACGCTTCTCCCACGGGCGGCTGCTCACCCACGTGCTGGAAGAAGAGTGCCGCCTCAAGCAGGACCACGCCCGCCAGCTCCGACTCCAGCGCGCCCGCATTCCCCAGCCCTGGGTCATCGAGACCTTTCCCTTCGACCGGCAGCCCAAGCTCAACCAAAAGAAAATCATGGCCCTCTACGACTCCCGGAGTTACCTGACCCAGAGCCAGAACATCATCTGGCTGGGCCGGACCGGCTGCGGCAAAACCGGGCTGGCCACCAGCTTTCTCATTCACGCCATTAACCAGGGCTATCGCGGCCGCTACGTCCTCTTCGCCGAGCTCATCGCCCAGCTCTACCGTTCGGTCGCCGACCACTCCCAAGCCAAGCTGCTCAAGAAATACCTCGCCTACGACCTCTTGCACATCGACGAAATAGGCTATGTCGAGGTCGAACCGGTTCAGGTCGGGCTCTTCTTCACCCTGATGCAGCAGCGCCACAAGAAAAAGCCCACCCTGATCACCTCCAACCTGGGCTTCAGTGAATGGGGCTCCTTCTTGCGCAACGATCACCTCACGGCCGCTCTCATCGACCGGCTCACCGAGAACAGCCACGTCATTAACATGAAAGAGTGCGTGAGCCTGCGACCCAAGCTCAGCGCCGACCCATGACCTTCCCGCAGCTCCGAGCCCGGGCCGATGTCCTGCGCGCCATCCCCCTGGCAGCCGTGCTGCCGTTGTGCGGGGCCCAACCCGATCGCGACGACCCCCACAAGTGGCATACCTCCCAGGGAGTCCTCTCGGTCACCGGCGCCAAGTTCATGAACTGGAACCGCGGGGTCGGTGGCGGCGGGGCCATCGATTTGGTGATTCATCTGCACCGCCTGAGCTTCAAAGAAGCCCTCGATTGGCTCGGGCGGCACTTTGCGGGTGTCCTCATCCCCGAACCCGTTGCCCCCACTGCCCCGCCCCGCTTGAAGCTGCCGCCGCCAGACCCCAACCAACTGGGGCGTGTGAAACACTATCTGGTCGCTGAGCGCCGCATCGATCCCGCCTTGCTCGATCCCCTTCTCCAATCCGCCACCCTCTACGCCGACCCCAGGGCCAATGCCGTCTTCCTGCTCCGGGACGAGCACAACACTCCCGTCGGCGCCGAGCTTCGCGGAACCACCGCTCGCCCCTGGCGTGGCCTGGCCCCCGGTTCCAGCAAAGATCTCGGCTTCTTCTCTGTCCCGGCGGCGCCCCCTCCCGGCATCATTCTGGTCGAGTCCGCCATCGATGCCCTCAGTTGCTTCACCCTCCATCCCCAACACCGTTGCATCTCCACCGCCGGTGCCAGACCCAACCCGCGCTGGTTGGCCTCCCTCATCCAACAAGGCTCCCAGGTCTACTGTGGCTTTGATGCCGACTTCACCGGTGACGACATGGCTCGCGCCCTGATCGCCCGCCATCCGACCGTTCAACGCCTCCGCCCCTCGCAGCACGACTGGAACGACGTGCTCAGATCACGATCCTAGTCCGCGGCTTCCCCCCCGCGCCCCCCACTCCTCGGAAAAGCCCCAAATCCACTCCTTGGAAAGAAGAAGCTCCGCCCCGTGCGGTGAGCGGGTGGCGCGATTTATCTGGGCCGGGGTGGCTCGATTCCGGTGAGCGCCATCGGGCTATTCCTCCTGGGCATGTTGTCGTCCGTGTTGCAGTCCCATCAGTAGCTCCAAGTCCTCGCGGCCGGCGAGGATTCTTCATGGACACGTTATGCCGGGAGGGCGAGCGTCCTCGCGAGCCCTGGAATGGTCCGGCTGAAGAAGGCCGGAGGCGCGCGGGGACGCTTGCCTTCCCAAGCTCCGGTTGCGGCTTCGCCGCGCTGCGCCGTATCGCCACATTCCGCGCCACTAAGGGCTTGGCAAAGTCCAAGGCTCTCGTAACTTCCCCAGACCTGCACC
>CAYHJH010000146.1:0-4756 GCA_964356605.1 uncultured Anaerolineaceae bacterium | reverse complement strand
TGCTCATGGTCCGCTCGCCGGTCACTGTGATGCTGACCCTGCCCGACGGCAGGCGGCTGGGGGCGCTAGCCGACGGGACGGTGGTCAACGAATTGCCTCGCGAGGCGGACATGTACGCTTTCGCGGTCCCCGATCGGCCGGGAGAGGTCGAGTGGCTGTTCTTTCTGCCGGAGTTCGATTTCGAGGTCGAACTCACCGGATCAGGATCCGGAGATTTCCATGCCCTGATGGCTACGCCGGACGGCGCTTACGGGTATGGTGGCCAGCCAATCGGATCCGGTGAGCTCGCAACTTTCAGCGTCGCAGCCAGCGGGCTGCCATCGGATCTGGCGCTGCCGGGCGGCGAGGTCGTTCCGGCTCGGCTGTTAGCTCCAGAAGAGATCGACGCGGCCATGGGTATTACCGAAGAGGACCTGGCGGCCGCCGAGCAGTCCAGCGAAGCCGCGGGCGCCGGCCTGGAGGACTTGCTGCCCGCCGGTTCGGCCAGCCTGCCCGCGTTGCTCGGGATCCTGTGCCTATGCGTGGGGGGTGGGGTGCTCGGAGCCGGGTTGATTTTCCTGGGACTGCGAGGGGGACGACTGCGTCGCTCGGGATAGACCGCAGTTCGGCTCGACCCAACATGGCTTACCTCAACCAGCCGCAGTACAATGGGATCTTCGGCGCACGCCTGCCGCGCTGGAGGAGAGCCATGCAAACACGACTGATTCGGATCGTACCGGCCGCGCTCATCTTGGCAGCTGCCGCGCTTGGGGCCTGCCAGGCCGCTCCCGAGGAGCAGAAGGTCGCGACCTTCATCTTCACTCAGGAGTTCGACTCGCTCAATCCGTATTACAGCAACATGTTCTTCTCGATCGTCACCGACCAGCTGTGGAACGTGTGGGCCTGGCAGTTTGACGACACCAATACTCCTTATCCAGTAATGCTGGATGAGATGCCGACCGTCGAGAACGCAGGCATCTCCCAAGACGGAACGGTGCTGACCCTCAAGCTGCGCGATGACCTCACCTGGTCAGACGGTGAGCCCCTGACCGCTGCTGACTTCGTCTTCACTTACGAGATGATCGTGGATCCCAATAACGCGGTCTCCAGCGCCTACCCCTACGATAGCGAAGTCGCCAGTGTCGAGGCACCGGATGAGCAAACGGTGGTCATTACCTTTAATGAGCCGTTCATCCCATGGGTGGCCAACTTGTGGAAGGGCTTGCTTCCCGAGCACGTGCTGCGCCCGGTTTTCGAAGCCGAAGGCACGCTCGACACCGCCGAGTGGAACGCGGCCCCGACCGTCGGCGCCGGACCGTTCGTGTTCGCTGAGTGGGAGTCCGGCAGCTTCGCCCGCTTCGTCGCCAATGAAAACTACTGGCTTGGACGGCCCAAGATCGACGAGATCTTCATTCGTTTCGTACCGGATGACGCGTCTCAGATTAACGCCCTGGTGGCCGGCGACGGAGACTTGGGCACCTTCTTTGCCTATCCCGATGTGCCCACTCTGGAAGAGGCCGGCGTGCAAATTCTGTCGGTCCAGTCCGGCTACAACGAAGGCTGGTACATGCAGCTCGGTGAAAATGGCCATCCCGCGCTGAAGGACGTGCGCGTCCGGCAGGCGATTGCCATGGGTTTCGACCGGTCCGCCATCACCGAGGACTTGCTGCTCGGACTGACCAACACAGCCGCGACCTTCTGGGACAACACGCCCTTCGCCGACCCGACCGTGACTCCCTGGCCCTATGACCCGGAGGGCGCCAAGGTGCTATTGGATGAGGCCGGCTGGGTAGACAGCAACGGCGATGGCACCCGCGACAAGGATGGGGTCGAGCTGGTCCTGTCCCATGGAACGACGACCCGCGAGATCCGGCAGGATACGCAGGCCGTCGCGCAGCAGCAGTTGGCCGAGATCGGCGTCGGTCTGGAGTTGATCAACTACGACGGCGACCTGTTCTTCGCCAGCTACGGAGAAGGTGGGCCGGCGGCCACCGGGGAGCTGGACATCACGGAGTACTCGGACACGACCAACTTCCCCGATCCAGACATCTATTACTGGTTATGCGGAGAGATCCCGAGCGACGAGTACCCCGATGGCGGCAATTGGCAGGCCATTTGCGATGAGGACTTGGAGGCACTGTTCCAACAACAACTCTCCGAGTCCGATACTGAGAAGCGAATGGAGCTCTTCCACCAGATCAGTCGCTATATGTATGAGCAGGTTTACTGGCTTGGCCTCTGGCAGGATCCGGACCTCTGGGGGGTCAGTGGCCGGCTCACCAATGTCAGCATTAGCGGCGTGACACCGTTCTTCAACATAGGCGAGTGGGACCTGGTTCCATAACGGACACCTGCGTGCAGCCGGACAACCGGGCGGGGCAGGCCCGAAAGCCTGCCCCGGCCGGTTTTGACAGTGCTTACCCCTTAGCCTAAGACAACAGCATGGGTCAATACGTTGTTAGGCGGGCGCTCCAAGCGATCCCGCTGCTGTTTCTGGTCAGTCTAGTCGTGTTTGCACTGATGATGAGCGTGGGCGACCCGCTTGCCACGATGGGGGGCCGGCGCGCCACTCGGCCCTCCGACCGCGAGCGGCTGACCCGCCAGTTGGGGCTGGATAAGCCGGTCTCCGTCCAGTATCTCTACTGGTTGGTCGGCAACGACTGGGACAGCTTCGACCTGGACGGTGACGGTATCCCGGAGACTCCCGGACGACGCAAAGGCGTTTTGCGCGGGGATTTCGGGACCTCCCTGGTCAATCGGGGCAAGCCAGCGCTGGAGGTGATCTGGGAGCGGATCCCCAACACCCTGCTGCTGATGATCCCGGCCGAAATTGTGATCGTGCTGGGCGCGCTGTTGGTGGGCATCTATTCGGCGGTGCGGCAGTATTCCTGGCAGGACTTCCTGATGACTGCGATCAGTTTCATCCTCTACTCAATGCCGATCTTCTTCATCGCCTTGCTCTCCATGTATGTCTTTGGAGTGCTGTTCAAGCGCTGGGGATTGCCCTATCTGCCAACGGTCGGGATGTTTGAGCCAGCGGCAGGGAAGACCCCGCTGCAGGTGGGCTGGCATATGGTGCTGCCGGTTTTCAGCCTGGCTGCCATCAGCCTGGCTGGCTACAGCCGCTATATCCGGAGCACGATGCTCGAAGTGATGAACCAGGACTATATACGAACGGCACGATCCAAAGGGCTGCCCCGTCGGGAGATCCTGTTCGTACATGCGCTGAAGAACGCCTCGCTGCCGATCGTGACCGTGATCGGGTTGGATCTACCCTTTCTGCTGGCCGGGGCACTGGTTACCGAGAGCATCTTTGCCTGGCCGGGGATGGGACGGTTGTTTATTGATCACCTCGAGCGCACCGACACGCCGGTGGTGATGGGCATCTTGCTCTTGATCTCGGTCACCGTGGTCGCCTTTCAGTTGATTACCGACATCGCCTACGCCTGGCTGGACCCGCGCATTCGATACACTTAGCATGGCAACCGCCGTACCCGCCTCCCCCGCGTTGCTCGAGCAGCTCGAGGCCCCGCCGCTTTCGCTGGCTCAACTCTTCTCGCGGAGGTTCCGCCGGCATCGTTTGGCGCTCGCCGGCGTCGTCGTGCTGGTGCTGCTGGTGATCTACGCATTCGGCGGGGCGCTGTCCTACAGCGAGAGCTACGCCAACCACACCGAGACCGCCCTGCGGCTACAGCCACCCTCGCGGGAACACCCATTCGGGACCGATACCGTCGGGCGGGACATCCTGGCCCGGTCGATTTACGGTGGCCAAATCTCACTCATGATCGGCCTCCTGGCGATGGCGGTCGCGATTGGGATTGGAGTTGCTGTAGGCGCGCTAGCCGGCTATTACGGCAAGTTCCTCGACAGCCTGCTGATGCGAATCACTGAGGCTTGGCTGAACATCCCGGCCTTGTTCCTGCTGCTCATCATGGCCAAGTCATTCGGCGGTCGGATCCCGGAGGTGCATCTGCTTGGCCGCAGCTTCAGCGGCAGCGTCATCGTCATCATCCTGATCATCGGCCTCACCAGCTGGATGTATACAGCCCGCATCGTGCGGGCGGAATTCCTCTCCCTCAAGGAACGTGACTTCGTTCTGGCGGCCAGGGCCACCGGGACCCGAAACTCTTCCATCATCTTTCAACACATCCTGCCCAACAGTGCGGCGCCGATCGTGGTGGCAGCTACGCTGGGCGTCGGCACCGCGATCCTGGAAGAGTCCTACATTAGCTTCCTCGGCCTGGGAGTCCAACCACCTACTGCCACCTGGGGGAACATGCTGGAAGGCGCCCACGGCTACATTGAGGAGGCGCCCTGGCTGTGGATCTTTCCCGGCGCTCTGATCTTGCTCACCGTGCTGAGTATCAACTTCATCGGCGACGGACTGCGCGACGCGCTGGACCCGCACGGCCGGGCGGCCTGACCCGCGAGGCAACGCGTGGCTCACTTGCTCGAAGTACGTGACCTGCAAGTTCGGTTTCACACGCCAGAAGGCACGGTCCGTGCGGTCAACGGCATCTCCTATGCGCTCAACGAGGGCGAGACCCTGGCGATCGTAGGAGAAAGCGGGAGCGGCAAATCGGTCAGCATGCTCTCGATGCTCGGCCTGATCCCCATTCCGCCGGGCGAGGTGGTCAGCGGCACAGCCACATTCGAAGGGCTGGATCTGTTTCGCGCTGAAGAATCCGAGTTAGAGCGAGTGCGCGGAGCCGGGATCGGGATGGTCTTCCAGGATCCGATGACTTCCCTGAACCCGGTGTTGACCATCGGTCGGCAA
>CAYHJH010000145.1:2584-4778 GCA_964356605.1 uncultured Anaerolineaceae bacterium | reverse complement strand
ATGACTTCATCGCGCAGACCATGGGCCCAGAAGATCGGGAGGCCGCGGAGAAGGCTCAAGTCTCCCTGCGGGAGGTGAGCCGCGCCTACGATGACCGCGGCGGGCGCAACACTCAGGCCTAACATGGTGGCAGCGAATGCCATCGCCGACCCCTGGCTGAAGCCCAACAAGAGCAGGCGCTTGCGATCCAGCCCATGCTTTGCTTGCAGGTGACCAAGCAGAGCTTCGAAAATCGCCACGGTCTCGACGTACTCTTCGAGCATCGGAGGCCAGGCGCCAATCTGGGGAAGCCAGCCGTAGCCACCGCCTGGCTGCGGGTAGGGTGCCCTGGGGGCCACGAGCAGGCTGCCTGTCGGCAGAGCGGTTTCGAAATCCCACATGGCGTGTTCATCACCTCCCAGCCCATGAAGCATCACGATCGGCTGCGTCCGACCATCGGCTGCGGTTCGCATTCGAAACGAAAGCGGCGCCTGATCGGCGCCGACCTCAAGGTATTCACTCACAGGTGCTCTCGTTCCCTTCACTCCCAGGCAAGCCGCTCCGCACCCGCCCAATCCCCCGACCAGTGAACAGCAAGTTGATCCGTTCCGAAATCCCGAATCTTATCGAGTGTTAGGTCAGACTTGCCTGACCCAGTAGGCCGTCAACGATCAATTCCGCATCCTTCAGCGGATCTTCGGGGTGGGGCAGCCGGTGGTCCTCTGTCACTTGCTGCCGCAGACGACGGGCCGGCTCCCGCAGTTCCTCCGGCCCACGTTCCTCTAACCAGCCGAGCAAGGTGTACGCGTCCTCGTCTGACGACTGCCCTTGAGCACTCCGGTAGGCGGCGACCGACCACCCTGCCGCCCTCCGGGCGCACACTCGGGCGCGGCCTTCTTTACCGTGCTGTCGGGCCGCGCGAGCGTAGCTCAATTCAGCTTGGATCCGTGACCTGGCTTCTTCCGACTGCACAGCCAGATGCTACCACACCGATTCGGCGGCAGGTGGTTGCCCAATCTTGGTAAGACTTGTGCCCACTCAGCGGAATAAGAACTAAGGCGGGTTCCGTGAGGAGAGGTCTGAAGAATCTCGATTCTGCGGTGGTCTTCTGCGCTTCGCAGTTAGAGCGTGAACTTGGCGCCGCCGCGAGCGAGGTGGTCGAGGAACTCTTGACGGGTGAGCGGGCTCTTGGAAAACGTTCCGCACAGCGCGCTGGTCACCATTCGGGCGTTGGCCTTCTTGACCCCGCGCATCATGGCGCACAGGTGCAAGGCCTCCACTACCACCGCCACGCCATGCGGATGCAGCGCGGTCTCCAAGAAATCGGCGATCTGGCGGGTCATTCGTTCCTGGATCTGCAGACGCCGGGCGAAGAGGTCGACGACGCGCGGGATCTTCGAGAGACCGATGATTTTTCCCTTGGGCAGGTAGGCGATATGCGCGCTGCCGATAAATGGCAGCAGGTGGTGTTCACACAGACTGTAGAACTCGATGTCCCGCACGATCACCATCTCGTCATAGCTCTCGGTATAGATGGCGTCGTTAATTAACGCCTGCGGGTCCACCCGATAGCCGGCGAGCAGTTCGTCATAGGCGCGGGCGACCCGCTCCGGCGTGTTCAGCAGGCCTTCCCGCTCGGGGTCCTCACCGACCGCGATCAATAGGTTCCGAACGGCCTCCTGGACCTCCGGCCGAGCCACGCCTTCGCCGCTCAACAGCTCGGCTGCCGCCTCAATCTCCAGCTTGTGCGCAACTGAGTTCAGATGTTTCTCGATATCCATCGTTTCCTGTCTCCCAAGCAAATAGACGAGGGGGAGTGGCCTGAGCTTACCATATCTGCCCTGGAGGACCGCAAGAGTAAAATACCTGCATGGCTTCCCGGCTCGATGTGAGCGGGCATACAGCACTTGTGACCGGAGCAGGCCGGCGATTGGGGCGTGCCTTTGCGGAAGCGCTGGCTCTGCACGGCGCAGATCTTGTCGTCCACTACGGAAGATCCCAGGCCGGTGCGGAGGAAACTGTCGAGGCCGCCCGCCAGCACGGAGTGCGCGCAGTCGCAGTGCAGGCAGATTTGTCAGACCCGGAGCAGGCGGCCAATCTGGTGCCGCGTGTGCTCTCGCAGGTTTCGGAGATTGACCTGCTCGTCAACAACGCCGCGATCTTCGAACCAATGGGCGCGTTGGAGACCTCCCTCGAGACCTGGCAGCGCCACCTG
>CAYHJH010000145.1:0-2484 GCA_964356605.1 uncultured Anaerolineaceae bacterium | reverse complement strand
GACCCAATTCAGGGTGTCCCCGCCGGCCGCTGGGGCACCGTCGAGGAATCCGTGGACGCGCTGCTGTTCCTGCTGGCGGGGCCTGGTTCCGTCACCGGCGAAATCCTGCAGCTCGATGGCGGCCGCCACCTGACCTAACGAGGACCTCACCAGACCAACCATGCCGGAAGACCAGATCGAGATCAAGGACCTGCTCCTGCGGGGGATCATCGGGGTCAACGACTGGGAGCGAGAGGAGGAACAGGATATTCTGATCAACGTGACTCTCACCGCCGATCTGACCAAGGCCGGCCGGAGCGACGACCTCGGAGACACGGTAAATTACCGCACCATCACCAAGAAAATCATCTCCCACGTCGAGGGCAGCCAGCGATTCACCCTGGAGGCGCTGGCCTCCGACATTGCGGGTATTTGCCTGGCCGAACGCGGAGTGCGGCGGGCTCGCGTGCGGGTGGAGAAGCCGGGTGCGCTGCGGTTCGCTCGTTCTGTGGGGGTTGAGATCGTACGAGAGGCCGGCGAAGCTGACTGAGCTGGCCTTTATCGCAATCGGTTCGAACATCGATCCAGAGGTCAACCTCCCACGGGCTGTTGAGCAGTTGCGCCAGCTCGGTAAGCTGCAACGGGTATCCCAGGTCTATCAGACTCCGCCCATCGGCGGTCGAGACCAACCAGATTTCCTCAACGCTGCGGTCCTAATCGAAGTGGAGCGATCGGCCGAGGCGCTGCGCTCGGACCTGCGCAGGATTGAAGACGATCTCGGGCGGATCCGGACAACGGACAAATACGCCCCTCGGACAATCGACCTCGACCTGGTGCTCTTCGGAAGCCAGATCGTGAGTGGACCTGGGCATACCGTCCCGGATCCCGAAATCACCCGCCGGGCCCACCTGGCTGTTCCTCTGGCCGACCTGGCACCGGATTTCACCCATCCGGAAACTAGCGAACCGCTGCGCGTGATCGCGGAACGGTTGCGGTCCGGCTCGAATCTTCGGGCCCGCCCTGATGTGACGGTCAAGTTAAGAGCGCTTCAAGAGACGCCGGGTGGGTCGAACTGAACCCCTTAGTATTGCCGCCCATGGGTCAGCGAGGCCGAACGTGAAGGTGCTCTTGCGCGGCGAGCAGCGGCGCCCAGCCACAGGCGAGTATGACCTCTGAAGTCGTGATCTGCGGCGCGGGAATCGCCGGGATCTCTGCCGCCTATCACCTCGCAGTTACGCAGGGCCTCGACGAAGTCTTGCTCGTCGATGAGCGGCCTCCCCTCTCACTGACCAGCGACAAGTCCACCGAGTGCTACCGGAATTGGTGGCCGGGCCCGGGCGACGCGATGGTGTCATTGATGAACCGCAGCATCGATCTGCTCGAGTCGCTCGCTCGCGACCACGGCAATCCCTTTAACCTCAATCGGCGGGGGTATCTGTTTGCCACCGCTGATCCGGCCCGCATTGAGGAGTTTCGCGCCCAGGGGCAGGAAGCCGCAGCTCTGGGAGCCGGATCGCTGCGGGTGCATCGGGGTGTGCCAGATGATCCGCCCTACTGGCCCGCCCCGGCAGCGGGTTTCGAAGGCTTGCCGACCGGAGCCGACCTGATCACCGACACCGACTTGATTGCCAGGCACTTCCCGTATCTCAATGAAGACACGGTGGCGGTCCTGCATGCCCGTCGGGCCGGCTGGTTCAGCGCGCAGCAGCTCGGCCAGCTGCTGTTGGAGCAGGCGCGCAAAGCAGGGGTTCGCCTGATTGAGGGCAAAGTTGAAGCCGTCGAAGTGCGGAATGGGCGGGTGGAGGCAGTGCGAGTCACAGACTCGGCCGGACCGAACCGTGTTCCGACTCGGCACTTCCTGAACGCGGCCGGACCGTACCTTCAGCCGATCGGCGAGCGATTAGGCGTAAAGCTGCCGGTCCTCTCCGAGTTGCATGCCAAAGTGGCCTTCAATGATCGCCTGGCGGCGTTCCCTCGAAATGCCCCTGTACTGATCTGGGCCGATCCGCAACGCCTACCCTGGCGGGATGAAGAGCGGCAGGCTCTCGAAAAGGATCCAGAAAGTCGCTACCTTCTGGAAGAGTTCCCCCGCGGCGCGCACGGCCGGCCGGAGGGACCTTCCGACAGTCCGGTCATCTTGCTCATCTGGACCTACCACACCGAGCCGGTGGAACCAAGGTTTCCGTTGGCATTTGACCCGCACTACGCCGATATCGCGCTGCGTGGCATGGCGACGATGGTCCCCGCGCTGAGCGGGTATTTCGATGCCCCTCCGAAACCGTTTGTTGACGGGGGGTATTACACCAAGACTCGGGAAAACCGGCCGCTTGTCGGCCCGCTCCCGGTCGAGGGGGCGTGGGTCATCGGTGCGCTCTCAGGATTCGGCCTGATGGCTGCCCCTGCGTGTGGCGAGCTTTTGGCCGCCCACATCGCGGGCGTTGAATTGCCTGCCTATGCTCGATGGTTCTTACTCGAACGATACCAGGACCCAGAGTATCAGCAGCT
>CAYHJH010000144.1:2526-4821 GCA_964356605.1 uncultured Anaerolineaceae bacterium | reverse complement strand
GAGCCGGAGTTTGGGATCTGCAGCAAATGGATCCGCGGGAACCAGGCGCTTCTTGGTCGTCGGCGCTGCTGCCCAGAACGCGGCCGCGCTGTCGAGCGGATCCGCGCTCGGCGCGCCGGCTATGTCGCCATCCAGGAAGTGCCAGGGGCGGCCAATGTAGGGCGAGTCCTGTGCGCTTTCGAGCAGACCACCTTTTGTGAGCCTCCGCTCACTAACGTAGGCCGCCCCAGAGCTCTCTTGACTGGTGTCGAGCAGCACTTTGCTAATGAAGGCTGTCGTCCGAGTGCTGGCGGCAGCGATGGTGGACGACACAAACTCCAGGTCACTGATGTGGTCTTGATGGGCGTGGGAGAGCAAGATCAGATCGACTGCGGCGGCGTGGGCTCGCCGAAGGTCCCGGTAGCTGCCTCGGAATTCGGTACGCCAGCGGTCCCAAAAAGCGTCCACTACCTCCTGCGTGGCGCTTACCTCTATTCTCGGCTTTTTCTGCTTGCCGCTCGGGGGTGTTTCCTTTGTGGCCAGCTGGTCCGGATCTAAGACCGGTACCAGGTCGTCGCGGAGCAGGCCACGCAATGGGGGGATCAACCCGAGCGAGATCGGATCGAGCAAGCCACGCCCGGTCCGATTCTTGATGAAGACCCCGTCGAAGTAGTCGCTGTGGCGGCCAAATGCCTTACCGAAATCGAAAAAGAGACGGCGTTCGCCGTCTTCTAGCAGGATCTTGTTTCCACCAATTTCATTGACCCCGCCGTAGCAGGTGATCGTGGTTGTCAGTCCTTTGCCTCCGAGGTCAGTCGCAGCCAATCCCGAATGCGGCCGCTATGGTCGCCAGTTTCGTCCAGGCGACCCTGGCTAGAGCGAGTTCATTCTCGGGTGTCCTCGAGCAGACCGGGCGTAGTCCCCGGGGGCGCCTCCCGTGAAGAGCTCAATTTCTCTTCGAATCTGTTCAGACTACGGGCGGCCTCCTCGTATTTATTGCGGGCTCGATCGAGGTGACCACCCAGTGTCTCAAATTCCAGCGTAAAACGACCAAAGTCGCCCTCGAGCCTCGAGAGGTATCCCATAATTTCCTGCGCGCGCTTCTCAATCTGGAGGCCTTTCAATCCAAATGCAATCGCTTGCAGGTAGGCAAAGAAGCTGTTGGGCGAGACGGGAATGACCCGTTTCTCCAGCGCGTGCGCCAGGATCCCTCGCTCATCCCCCAATTGCTCGTCTCTGATGATCGTTTCGTAATACACGTTCTCCGCTGGGATGTACATCAGCGCGAAGTCAAAAGTCCCCTCGTCGGGCAAGATGTACTTCCTGGCAATGTCATCGATGTGCCCTTTCACTGCACGCGCAAATTCCCGCTTGTGTTTGGATCGCTCATTGTCGTCCTCGGCAGCCAGCAGCCGTTGAAAGCTCTCCAGGGGGAACTTGGCGTCCACCGGTACCATCGCCGTGCGAAGCGTGATGACCGCGTCCACCCGCTCTCCGCTCTTGAACATGTGATTGAGGCTGAACTGGTCGGGTGTGAGCGTCTGGGAGAGCAGGTCCCCAAGAAGAAGCTCCCCCAGCCCGCCGCGCACTTTCGGCGCCTTCAGTAGATCGTTGAGGCCGGCGACCTCTTTGCCGACCTGCTCCATTCGCCGCCCAGCCTCCGACAATTCGCCGAGGGTCTGTTGGATACGACCAAACGCCTCGACCGTGCCCTTCTGCAGCGTGCTGCTCTCGATTAGCTTGTGGGTGATGGCGTTCATCCGGGAGTTGGAATGCAGCCACAAACCTATCAGCAAGATCAACAACACTGCGAAGCTACCCAGGATGATCCAGTCCATCTCGGTCTAGCCGGCCTCCGCGATCTCGAGCGACTCGAAACGATAGACCGCGGCCTCCCCTTTCCAATCCTGTCGCTGCAGGCCAGCTTTCAGGCAAGTGTTTTCCAGGAAGTCCGTTCGGTTCCAGTCTCGTTCGATCGCAACTTTGGGGAGCAGCACGCCCTTCTTTCCTTGATCGAACACAGCCAGCCCATCGCGGCCAATCTCGATCTCACTCGGATTTCCCACTCGCTGCAGCGGTGATAGCACGGAGATCTCCACGCGTAGGTCCGCCAGTTCGTCCGCGCGAAGCGCAGGAAACCGCGGATCGGCAGAGGCAGCCGCCACCGCTTTTTCTTGAACTGCCTGCTGCAGCGGGGTATCCGCCCGTAATTGGCCGATGCAGCCGCGCAGAATGCCACCCACTCGCAGAGTGACAAACACCGCGCTGAGCCGCTGGAGTTCTGGATCCCCGTCGTCTGCCGAAGGGTACATCCTG
>CAYHJH010000144.1:0-2426 GCA_964356605.1 uncultured Anaerolineaceae bacterium | reverse complement strand
ATCTCAACATCGCCAGAGTTGGCGTAATCCAAGAGGCTGATAGTGACTGCCCCTCGCGCACGCGCAACTTTCATCGCCACCAAGATCGGGCCCTCGCCGCAGGCGCAGGTCGCCAAGTTGCGAACGCCTTGGCTCATGCTGCGGCGGACCGCGGCGCGAAGACCTTGTGGACTTCCCAATTCAATCGCGGCGAGCGTCGCGCGGTCGACCCGGATCGCCTCACCGTATTCCGGATAGTGAGAGAGATCCGAGCTGGCGATGACCACCGCGCCCTGATCAGGGAGAACGGCCAGCAACGCGTCCGCGAGCAGGTCTACCGACCCCTCACCCGCGTCCCCCATCAGGATCGGCACGATCTTAGCGTTCGGAGCTACCCGCGCCAGGAAGGGCAATTCGATCTCGATCGGGTGCTCGCCGTCGTGCGCTGGGGCGTCAAAGCGTATGTTCGGGTTATGCGCCAGCAGCCGAGCCGCGATTCCCTCGTCGACCGGCAGCACACCGAGCGGGGTCTGAAAGCCGCCCCGGGCCCAGACCGAGATCGGCCGGGAGATTGGGAGCTGGTGATCCGCCGCAATCACTACTGCGGTGTCAATCTGCGCACGATCCAATTGCTTGAAGCCGTGAGCCGCCACCGCCCCTGAATAATGGTAGCCGGCGTGGGGGACAATGAGTGCCAGTGGCACGCCGTCCACTCGCCGGACCGCGCTTAAATAGCTGTCGACGGTGGCGGCCAGATCCTCCGCCACGCCCGGATACCAAGTTCCTGCCACGGCAGGCGCCCGGATCCACTCGACCTGAGTCCTCGCGGTCATCGAATCACTTGCCGGTGCGGCCAGGTCGAACCTGCCTTAGGCGGCATGCAGCCAGAATGGGCACAGGAACAGCGGCCTCGGGGAACTGAACAGACCCAGTCCTTCAAGCGCGTAGCTCACGGGCGAGGCGGCCGGCGCCAGCGGCTGCTTCCCCGCCGTGACCAGCTTCACGGGCGCCCGCGGGCCCAGGCCGGCCATTTGGCGGGCCTTCGCCAACGCCCGCTCCAGACCGCCGATCTCATCGACCAACCGGTGCTCCATCGCTTGGCGACCGGTCCACACCCGCCCTCCCCCAATCGAATCGACTTGCTCCCGGCTGAGCTTCCGCCCTGTGCTCACCCGCTCGAGAAATACGTCATAGACCCGAGTGACTCCCTCCCGGATGATCTCTCGCTGCTGATCATCAAAGGGCGCCTCCGCATCGTAGATGGACGTGTGCTTGCCGCGCTGAAGCGTCTCTCGGTTGATGAACAATCGGTCCAGCAAATCACCCATCACGATCTTGCCGGTGAGCACGCCGATCGAGCCGGTCACCGTGCTCGGCTGCGCCAAGATGTGCCGGCCCGGAGTCGAAACGTAGTAGCCGCCCGAGGCGGCGACCGGGCCCATCGACACGACCAAAGGCTTTGCTGAGCCGACTCTCATGAGGGCCGAGTGCATGGCCTCCGAGGCCGTCGCCGACCCGCCCGATGAGTTCACGTACACGACGACCGCCGCCGCTCTCTTGTCTCGCAGCACTTGGCGGGCGGCCTGCACCACCGTCAGATCTCCGGCCCGCGGTTCGAGCAGGATCGGGACGGGTATGGGTAGACGGATCGGCGGGCGCCCGCTCTCGCCATCCACGATCGTGCCCTCGATGGCAATCATGGCGACGTACTTCCCGGGACGGACCGGTGGGCGAAGCCGCAGTGCCCGACGCGCCGCGTCCCAAGGGGCCAGCCTGGCCGAACCCCCTGGGGTGAGCTTGGCCGAACCCCCGAGATGCTGAGGCAGATCCTCTTCGTTCAGCAGCCGATCGACCAGGCCGATCTCGAGCGCCCGAGCATCCGAGCACGGAGTCTGATCGACCCATTCCCTTGCCCGCTCCATCCGGATCCGGCGCCCTGCCGCAATGGACTGCAGGCGCTCCTCAAAGGCCGAATCCATCAACCAGTTGGCCATCGCCCGAAATTCATCCGACATGTCCTTGCGGCTGAACATGTCGCCGGCAGACTTATAGGGGCTGATCGGCAGAAAGTCGCCTTGCATGCCGAGCTGGTTCAAGGCCTCGGCGAGAAACGGGTAGAGGCGCCTGATCCCAAGCGGCAGGATTTCGCCGGCGGGCTGCAGCATGATCTCGTCGGCCGCGCACGCGACCAGATAGCTGGAAGGAACATAATGGGAAGCCCATGCCACTATCCGCTTCCCGGAGGCGCGCAGCTCCGCCAACAGATCGCGCAGCGATTCGATAGCAGGTTGCGGCATCTCCAGTGGCCGGAGATGCAGGACGACGCCCTTGACGCGGGGATCCGCAGCCACCGATCGAAACTGCTCCGCCAACTCCTGCAAGCTGGCCTTCGACGGCCGCAGCCGGCGCTGAATCAGATTTCCGGGAGGCAGAGTGTATTCGGAGTA
>CAYHJH010000143.1:0-4836 GCA_964356605.1 uncultured Anaerolineaceae bacterium | reverse complement strand
CTAGAAGCTCACCAGGAACGCGGTGAGATACATGATTGATAGCCCGACGAGGAACCCGCCGACATTTCCCCAGGAGACCAGCGGTTCCCCCTCCTTGACGGCGTGGCGCCGCAGGAACAGGCCCACCTCAAAGATCACTTGCCAGATCGCCCCCACACCAACCCCCAAGAAAACAGTCGCGAGTATGGGAGAGAAGGCGAACCCGCCGATCCAGGCCCCGACAATCGCGGGGGCACCGGCGAGCAGCATGAGCGGAATAAACGTCCAGAACTTGGGAGCCCGAATCGCTGCCTGCTCCCCCCTCGCTGCGCGGGGCAGCAGCGGCGCGGCGATCGCCACGCCTTCGGTGACATTGTGCAGGGTGAAGCCGATGACCAGAAACGACCCCAAGGCCGCCTCTCCCAGGGCGAAGGCCGCGCCAATCGCCAGGCCCTCCCCCAAGTTGTGCAGGCCAATACCAATCGCCAACAGAATCGCCAGCGGCAGGCCCGGGTGCGCACCGTTCAATCCAGGCGCACCGCCCTTCGAGCGAACAGCGAGCAATGCAAACCAGGTTAACAGCGCCGTGAAGAGAACCAGCGAGATACCCTGAAAGACTTCCGGCAATGTTGCGGCCACTTCGAAGGCCTCTAGCAACGTGTCAATCAGCAGAAAGACCAGCAGACCCAGGGTGAGCGCCAGGATTGCGCCCAGCCAGTGCTCTCCAAGCCTCCGCATCGCCGGGAACCAGAGCATCCCCAGTCCGACCGGGATGATGCCAACGTAGACTCCCAGCAGCCCGTACGCCAGAAACTGGCGGGCGCCTCCAGTAGGGGTGGTGACTGCCAATTCCACCTTCCCGTCAAAGGTGACGCCGGTATTGGTGATCACCCGGATCTCATGGGGCTCGGTGGCCACCCAAGGATAGGCAATCTTGAGCTCTGCCCGGCCCAGGCGTGGAATTGTGGCGTCCGGTTCGATGCTGAACTGCCAGTAGGCCTCATCCACCATCACCTGAGCCACGGTGACCGGATCCGGACCTGAATTCACCAGGGCGACTTCGAACCCGTCCGGAACCACCCGGATGCGTTCAAACGTCAGGCTCTCGACCGGCGGCAGATTGGCCTTGAAGAGGGCCAAGGGATCGCCGAAAGCAAAGACCGATAGGAGCGCGAAAAGCGCCAACAATGGAAGCAGCGCTGAAGCCCAGAATGGAAATTGGCGGGCGGGGCCAGCAGGTTGCGTGGTTACTGTTGTCATGACCGCACCTCACTCGACCACGTCAAAGAAGCCCATCCAGCCCAGCTCGGCGAACTCGCTCACGTGGGCATGGAACATATACAGTCCCGGCTCATAGCCCTCGTAGGAAAACTCCAGGATCCCGCGCTGCGCCTGGGCCTGCATGATGGTGTCTACGGTCTTAAGGGTTGGTCTCAAAGTCGTCCCGTGGTCGTAATAGTCGAAGAAGTTGGCGTGCAGGTGCATTGAGTTGATCGGATCGAACTCGGTGATGTTGATCAGGTAGAGCCGTTGCAACTGATCTCGCCGGATCTGGATCGGCCGGTTCATGTAGGCGAAGGCTACGGTGTTGACGGCATAGATCTCGTTGCCGCCGTCGAAGTTGGTATCGAAGGCATTCATCAGCATCACCATCTCGTTGACCGACCGGTTCTCCGGGAACTGATGGTTGCGCGACTTGGCGATCTCGACCTCTTCGCCGGAGTAGCGGTTCGGATCCGGATCGATGACGAAGGCACCATACAAGCCCTTGTGGATGTGCCGCTTGAGCGGAAGCGTATGACAGTGGTAAAGGTGGCAGCCCATCGGCAGGGCGTCGAACTCGTACACCGTACTGTGCCCCGGCTCGATGTTCCCCGCCCCGACTCCCGGCACCCCGTCCATGCTGGCCGCGTGGATGCCGTGGAAATGGATCGTGTGCGGGTGGCTGCCGGCGTTGGTGAATTCGATCCGGACCCGGTCCCCCTCGACTGCCCGCAGCGTCGGACCAGGAACCCGGCCGTTGTAGACCCAGGCAGGGAAGAAGACTCCTGGGGCCACTTCGATGTCCTTGTCGGAGGCGGTGATCTCGTATTCCCGCAGCGTCTGGCCGCTGGGCAACGTACTGACCGTGCCGAAGTCCCAGTCGTAGAGCAGCTCGGAAGGATCAAATCCGTTGGCGGCGTGATCGACGTCGCCTACCGTCCCCGCTGAACCATGACCGGAATGATCATGGGGGGCAAGCTTCGGGTCCACCAATTCTGGATGGCTGCCGCCTCGCTTGCGACCGGACGCGACTGCAGTCAGGCCGCCCGCCAGGATGCCTGCCTTGATGAACCCGCGCCGATTGATCGCGCCGGCATGATGCGCTTTGCGTGCCATAGTTGGAACTCCTTTAGTTATGGGTACTGGCCGGCAGCCCAGGAACTCTACACCTGGCGACCGGCTCCGCCCCTGCGTCCTTTGGCGACTAAAATTTAAGCGTGCCTAAATTGCGCTTTATTCTAGCCTCTTAGGCAGGCCCTGTCAATCCAGTCCATCTGGTCTATGGGAGCGCGCCTTAAATCGGCAATGGAGCCTGGTCTTAGTGCTTCCCCGGCGGCTGCCTTCCGCGTTAGGATTCCCCCAATGGTCCGTTCGTACCCACAGATCAGCCCGCCACTGGATGACACAACAAAGCGCGACCTC
Source organism: uncultured Anaerolineaceae bacterium (assembly GCA_964356605.1). GTDB lineage: Bacteria > Chloroflexota > Anaerolineae > Anaerolineales > E44-bin32 > JADFRG01. The sequence goes on along the minus strand of CAYHJH010000143.1, from coordinate 2,172 downwards.
ACCCCGAGGGGCTCGGTAACCGGCTATGCCTGAGCACGACCATACGCATCGTCCTGCTGGGAACGCACAACACGAGACCCACCACCCGGCCGAGCATGCTCAACATGCCCCGGAACATCCCCAGCCAGAATCCCGCCTCGCGCCTGGCGCCAGCCACCCGCCAGAACACGAACCTCACGCGGCCCACCCGCGGACACATGTGGACCACTCCGGCCACGAGCAGATGTTCCGCAGCCGGTTCTGGGTTTGCCTGATTCTTTCGATCCCCGTCCTGCTCTACAGCCCATTCATTCAACGCACGCTGGGCATCAGCATGCCGGCCTTCCCCGGCAGCGACTGGATCACCCCGTTCCTGGCCGTGGTCATCTTTCTCTACGGCGGCCTGCCGTTCTTGCGCATGGCACGGCCGGAACTGCGCAACCGCCGGCCAGGGATGATGACGCTGATCTCGCTGGCGATCAGCGTCGCCTTCATCTACAGCCTGGCTGCCCTCTTCATTCCGGCCGGAGAGACTTTCTTCTGGGAATTGGCCACCCTGATCGACGTGATGCTGCTTGGGCACTGGATGGAGATGCGCAGCGTGCGCCAGGCCTCCGGCGCGCTCGGTGAGCTGGCCAAGCTGATGCCGGACACCGCGGAGCGTATCGAGCCGAGCGGCGCAGTCCAGTTGATCCGGGTCGAGCTGCTGCGGGCTGGCGATCGGGTGCTGGTCAGACCAGGAGCGAGCATCCCGGCGGACGGCGTGGTAATCGAGGGCGAATCGAGCGTCAACGAAGCGCTGATCACCGGCGAATCCATGCCGGTGGACAAACGCCCGGGCGACAACCTGATCGCCGGCGGGATTAACGGGGACGGCAGCCTACGGATTCGGGTTGAGGCAACTGGTGAGCAGACCGCCCTGGCGGGCATCATGCGGCTGGTCGAGGAAGCCCAGAGAAGCAAATCCCGGACCCAGATCTTGGCTGACCGCGCCGCCGGCTGGCTCTTCTACATTGCGGTGGCGGTCGCGGCAGTGACTGGCGTGGCGTGGACGATCGCGATCGGGTTCGACGTTCAGGTCGTCGCTCGGGTCGCCACGGTGTTGGTCATCGCCTGCCCGCATGCGCTGGGTCTGGCCATCCCATTGGTGGTCGCCATCACCACGTCCCTCGGCGCACGGGCCGGCATCCTGGTGCGCGACCGCCTGGCACTGGAGGAAGCGCGCCTGATTGACACGGTGATCTTTGATAAGACCGGCACGCTCACCCGGGGTGAATTCGGCGTCGTGGGGATCGCCGCGGCCGATGGCCTGGACGAGAGCAATGCCCTGGCCCTGACCGCGGCGGTGGAGGCCGACTCCGAGCATACCATCGCCCGTGCGATCCGCAGGACCGCCGAGCAGCAGGCCGTGCCGGTCCCGCGCACCAGGGATTTCGAGGCTTTGAAGGGTCGCGGGGTCCGGGCGCGGTTGGATGGCCGAGACCTGTACGTGGGCGGGCCAAAGCTGCTCGAACTGCTCGCCTTGTCACCCTCCGACTCGATTGCCCGGTTTCGCGACGATGCGGAGACAAAGGCCCAGACAGTCGTTTACTTGGTGGAAAACGGCAGAGTCGCAGCCGCGCTGGCGCTGGCGGATGTCGTGCGGCCCGAGAGCCGGGCCGCGGTCAAGAAGCTGCAGGAGATGGGCATTCAGGTGGCGCTGCTGACCGGCGACAGCCGGGCGGTGGCACAGGCAGTGGCGGATGAACTTGGTATCGACCAGGTGTTTGCGGAGGTGCTCCCGGAGCACAAAGATCAGATGGTCGCCCAGCTACAGGCGGAGGGGAAGAAGGTGGCGATGGTCGGAGATGGCGTCAACGATGCCCCCGCCCTGACCCGAGCCAACGTCGGCATCGCAATCGGAAGCGGGACTGATGTCGCCATCGGGTCGGCCGGCATCATTCTAATCAATAACAATCCGCTCGACGTCGCCCGCATCTTCTCATTGAGTCGCGCGAGCTATCGCAAGATGGTTCAGAACTTGATCTATGCCACGGGCTACAACATCGTCGCACTCCCACTGGCGGCCGGCGTCCTGGCGCCGATCGGGATCCTGCTCTCCCCGGCCCTTGGCGCGGCCTTCATGTCAGCTAGCACCGTGATCGTGGCGCTCAACGCGCAGCTCTTGCGCAGGGAAAGAATCTTCGACTAGGC
>CAYHJH010000142.1:3670-4864 GCA_964356605.1 uncultured Anaerolineaceae bacterium | reverse complement strand
TCGAGACACACCTCTCCCCCTGCGCCAGAACGCCCATGTGCCCTCCCAGGCACGGACCACAGGTGCTGGTGCTCACGGCGCAGTTGGCGGTTATGAAGATCTCGATCAAGCCCTCGCGGACCGCGTCCAGGTACACCTTCTGACTTCCGGGGATGATGATCGCCCGCACGCGGGGATGAACCTCCCGCCCGCGGAAGATCTCCGCTGCCGCTCGCAGGTCTTCGAGCGTTCCGTTGGTGCACATCCCGATCACGACCTGATCGATCTCAATCCCCGCGACCTGCGAGACCGGCCGCACATTTTCAGGCAGGAAAGGCTCGGCGACGAACGGCTCGAAATCCGTTGTGTCGTATTCGTAAACGGCGGCGTACTCCGCGTCGGGGTCGCTGCTCCAGTAGGCCGCCTCGTCCAACCGGCCTCCTGCTCGACTCACGAATTCGCGGGCCTTCTCATCCGGGGCAAAGAGGCCCGTCTTCGCTCCGGCCTCAATGGCCATGTTCGCCATTGTGAACCGGTCGGCCACGCCCAGGAAATCGAGGGCCTCTCCCGTGAACTCCATTGCCTGATAGCGCGCCCCCTCGACGCCGATCGCGCCGATGGTGTGCAGGATCAGGTCCTTGCCCCCGACCCACTTGGGCGGCCGCCCGTGATACACGAAGAGCGCACTCTCCGGCACGCGCAGCCACAGCTCGCCCAAAGCCATCGCGGCGACCGCGTCGGTCGATCCGATGCCTGTTCCGAAGGCTCCCAGGGCGCCGTAGGTGCAGGTGTGTGAATCCGCGCCCGCGATGAGATCTCCGGGCGAGATGAGCCCCTGCTCGGGCAGCAAGATGTGCTGGATGCCGCCGCGCCCGACATCATAGAAGCGGATCCCGTGCTTGCGGGCGAACTCCCGGCAGCGACGGACGATCTCGGCGCTCTGGATGTCCTTGGCAGGCGTGAAGTGGTCCATGACGAACACAACCTTCTGCGGGTCGAGGATCTTCCCTCCGCGAAGCTTCTCAAACTCCTCCACGATGAGGACCCCGGACAGCTCGGAGGCGAGCACCAGGTCGACCCGGGCGTTGATGAACTGCCCGGGACGGACCTCTCTCGCACCGCAGTGAGCGGCGAGGATTTTCTCAGCTAGCGTCATGCCCATACTTCACACCCATCCATATGGAATCACCGTCGCGTAGGCCCTCCGGACGAAGG
>CAYHJH010000142.1:0-3570 GCA_964356605.1 uncultured Anaerolineaceae bacterium | reverse complement strand
AAGAAGCTCGCGAACATGCCGCTACGCAAGGTTCGTCAGGACCTCGAGCTCGGCAACCCGCTCGGCGTCCAATCGACCCTCTCTATCCCAACCCCGGACGGCATAATACTCGTCCAGCATTCCCTCGAACTTGTCGCGCTCAATTCGATGCCCTTTGGTAGCGCGGTCGGGCATGGGATCGTCAAAGTAGCGCTTGGGGAGTGTGTCATCGGCTCGAGTGCGGCCGAGTTCCAGGTTGATCAGCCGTTCCAGATCGATCACCCTTTGGCCGGCCTGGCGCAAATCTTCAGGCGAGAGGTCCATCCCGGTGGCAGCCCGTACGAGCTCGGTCAGCTCCTCGTAGCCGAGTAGGTGCGGCGAATTGAACCCCCGAATGACGAACTTGCAGATCCCCAGACAATCGGCGACGGCGAACATGTCGTCGTGCCACGCCACCATCGCCGCCTTTCCGTCGTAGGCCGTCGGATCGCCGCTGGTCTCCACCCCGAAGACCTCCCTCCGCACCTCGTCCGGCAGGCGCAGGATGTCGAGGGTCGGACGGTTTCGCAGGTGGTCGGCGCCTCGCGAGGCCACGGCGATCCCGAGTGCGAAGGATTTGATGTAGCGGACGTCGTGCGGATCCGACTGGGGCAAATCCTTCACCGCGATCAGGTAGTCACGCGCCTCGGGCGGAAAGAAGCGTTTGGCCTGGGTGCTTTCAGCCAGGACGTCGCCGAATCCTCTTCGGTGGGCGATGTCCCCAATCAGGCGATGGACCCTTTCGTAATCTCCGAAACGGAGTGGACCCTCGGTCATAGCATCGTCAATCAGGCCGCGTTGGTATAGCTCCATCGCCCAGGCCAGGATCGTCCCAGTGGACGAGGCGTCCAGTCCGAGCTCATTGACCAGGTTGTTCAGCGTGATCACCTGATCGGCAGGCGCGATACCGATGTTGGCCCCGAGCAGTCCGATGGTCGAGTACTCCGGCCCCTCGCCGCCGAGCGTGTTGCGGTGGCGGCAATGCACCACGCACGAGGTGCAGGCCAGCATCTTGTCCGAGTACTTCTCGATCTCCGACGCGACTAAGGTGTCCTCGAACCAGTTGTCCTGGCTGTTGCGCGTACGGATCGCCCCCAGTCGATTGCTGACATCGTAAAGGAAAGGCGTGCCCAGCTTGCCCAGCACCTGGAGCACTCTCGAGCTCTGCAGGTGTTTGGTCTGCTCGATGCGCGCGGCGCGCATGGCTGCCTTATCTGCAATCGGCACCGGCGCGCCTCCTACCGCGGCAATGGCCTTCAGGTTCTTGCTCCCCATCACCGCCCCCATTCCGCAACGGCCGGCGGTGTTCTTGAGTCCCGTCATCACCGATGCCATCCGGACCTGGTTTTCCCCCGCGGGACCGATCACCGCGCTCACGGTGCCTGGGCCATGGCGCTCACGTAGCTGCGACTGCGCTTGAGGCGAGGTTGTGCCCCAGAGGCCGTTTGCCTCGCAAAGGCGAAGCTCCCCGTCCTGCGCGAGCAGATAGCAAGGCCTCGCAGCCTTTCCAAGGATCACCAACTGATCGAAGCCGGCTTTGCGTAACGCCGCGGCGAAAAAGCCGCCGCAATTCGCATCGCCCAATCCCAACGTCTCGGGAGACTTGGCCGTGACATTAAAGCGCGCCGCGTTTGGGGCGATCGTGCCGCTGAGCAGCCCCATCCCGAAGATCAGCGGGTTCTCTGGAGCAAAGGGGTCAACCGAGCGCGGGTCCCCGCGTGAGCGCAAGTGCCAGCGGAGATAGGCCATGTTCACCCCGCGCCCCCCGAGCAGGGCCCGGATCAGCTCTTCCGGCGTGGTCGAGACCTCCACCTTCCCGGAGGTCAGGTCAATCCGCGCCACTCTCAGCATCGGCCCCCGCTGATCGGCCAGAGCAAGGTGAGGCGCGTCCCCTCTTCCAGCCGGGTGTCCAGTCGCGCCTCATCATCCTTCACCAGAATGGTCGGCCGAATCTCGTCACTAAAGAGATCCCGCTCCAGCTCCGGGTATTTGGCTGCCAAGGCCCTCAGCGCGTGGGTCACATCGGCTCCTTCCGGTAGCACGAGGTCCATTGTCTTGGAGCCGACCGCTCTCCAAAAGGGCTCGCCCAGCCGGACACAGATCTTCACCGTCCGACCCCCGGAGCGGGGTGAGCGGGTGCTGCGGGCATGAGGAACTCCAGGTCGCTGTCGGTGACCGCCGTTTGGCCCATCTCCAGCCTCAGTCGCATGACGCGGATCATTCGCTGGATCTCTTCCTCCGAGAGAATGCGGTCCGAGCGCTTGGCGGCCGCCAGGATCTTCTCAATGAACGCCGGATGAGGCTCGATGCCGCGCTTGGAAAGCCAAGTCCGTACGTTGTGCTCACCGGACATCGGTCCGATCTCGATGCCCTGCTCCCTCCCAACCATGCTGGCCGGGACCCCGCAGTACACCCGTTCGGCAAGCCACACATCCTCTTTGCTCATGGCTTTGGCGATCGCGGCGGCGTGCACGCCGGTTGCCGTGCGGAAGGAATCCGCCCCAACGACCGGGTAGTTGAACGGGATCGGGACACCACAGGCGTCGGAGACGACCCGGCAGTATTCCGGCAGGCTGGTGAGATTCCGGTTCGAGAGGCCGATCAAGTTCAGGTTAACCAGTAGGATCTCCATCGGCGTGTTGCCGCTGCGCTCGCCTATGCCCAATGCACAGGCGTGCACTCGGTCGGCCCCGGCATCGATCGCCGCCAGCGTGTTGGCAATGTCCAGGCCGCGGTCCCGGTGTCCATGCCAATCGATACCGACGCTGGGATTCACCTCCTCCACCACGCCGCGCAGGAACCGGATGAGCGCTCGCACCCCTTCCGGGGTCGCATGGCCGACCGTGTCGGCAGCGCAGATGCGATGGGCGCCCGCGCGGATCGCGCACTGGTAGATTTCCCGTAACGCTTCGGGATGGGCACGCGTTGTGTCCTCGGTGACAAACATGACCGGAAGGCCGTGGGAGACTGCAAGTGCGACCGACGACTCGGTGAGCTTCAGGAGCATCGAGATGTCCCAGCCCTCGGCATACTGTCGGATCGGGCTCGAACCTATGAAGACGGCGGCTTCAATCGGAATCCCGGCTGCTTGTGAGGCCTCGACGATGGGCAGGATGTCCGACTCCAGCGTGCGCGCCGCACTTTGCGGGACTATGCGCAGACCCTGTCGAGCGATCTCGCGCGCCAGGACGATGACGTCTTTCTGAAACCGCTCCCCCGCGCCGCACAGCCCGAGATCGGCGGCATCGACCCCCAGGTCGTGCATCAGATACAGCAGGTACACCTTCTCCTGGATGTGAGGATGCGTTATGGAGGGCGATTGCAGCCCATCGCGCAGCGTCTCGTCCGTGATGAGCACCGGCCGAGCCGGGCTCGGCTTACCCGCCAGTTCGTTCCAGTGGTAGATCAGCTCCGATCCGTCATGCTCGGTCATCTTGCCTCCCTTTCGTAGAGCCAAATGCCCGGTGGCGACATGCCCCTTTTCGCAATTTCCCTAGATGGGCTGAAGTCGTGCGCCCGCGTTGCGCAGGGTTGAGTGCCACTCCTCGCCAT